>NZ_MKSS01000069.1:0-3421 GCF_001897365.1 Hydrogenophaga sp. 70-12 | reverse complement strand
AGGGCCAGGAAGGCCTTGCTCGATTGCACCTCGGCGTCGGTGGTGTGGCTCACCACCACGCCCGGGGCCTTGAAGCCCTCGGCCGCCACGCTGGGAAAGCCGTGGTGCTCCACCAGCTGGCGAACGGCCTGGCCGAGCGCGATCTGCTCGTCTCGCACGCGCGCGAAGCCGTAGGCCTCGGTCTCCAGCATGGTGGCGTGCAAACGCGCCAGCGCGTCCGTGGGCAGGGTGGCGTGGTAGGCGTGGCCGCCGCCCTCGTAGGCTTCCATGATCTGCAGCCACTTCTTCAGGTCCATGGCGAAGCTGGTGCTCTGCGTGGCGTCGATCGCGTGGCGCGCGCGCTCGCTGAGCATCACCATCGCGCAGCAGGGCGAGCTGCTCCAGCCCTTCTGCGGCGCGCTGACCAGCACGTCCACGCCGGTGGCCTTCATGTCCACCCACATCGCGCCCGAAGCGATGCAGTCGAGCACGAACAGGCCGCCCACGGCGTGCACCGCGTCGGCCACGGCCTTCAGGTAGCCGTCGGGCAGGATCATGCCGGCCGCGGTTTCCACGTGCGGGGCGAACACCAGCGCGGGCTTTTCGCGCGCGATGGTGGCCACCACCTCGTCGATCGGGGCGGGTGCCCAGGGGGCCTGCGGGCCCTTGTGCTGCGGGCGCGCCTTCATCACGGTGTGGCTCGCGGGGATCGCGCCCATCTCGAAGATCTGGGTCCAGCGGTAGCTGAACCAGCCGTTGCGGACGACCAGCACGTGTTTGCCGTGCGCGAACTGGCGCGCCACCGATTCCATGCCGAAGGTGCCGCTGCCGGGCACCAGCACGGCGGCGTGCGCGCCGTACACGCGCTTGAGCAGGGACGAGATGCCGGTCATCACGCCCTGGAAGCGCTTGGACATGTGGTTGAGCGCGCGGTCGGTGTAGACCACCGAGAACTCGTACAGGCCGTCGGGGTCGACGTCGGGCAGCAGGCCGGGCATGGGTGTCTCCTCGGATGACGAATGAGCGGGCATTCTGTCATCGCGCGGCCGAGGCCGCGAGCGCCGGCCTCAATGGGCCTGGGCGGCGCGTGACTTCCGCACGCGCAGGACCTCGTCGAGGATCAGGCAGGCCGCGCCGATGGAAATGAAGGTGTCGGCCAGGTTGAAGGACGGGAAGTGCCCGCCCGGGAACAGGCCGGCGAGGAAGGACCAGTGGAAGTCCAGCCAGTCCACCACGTAGCCGTGCACCAGGCGGTCGATCACGTTGCCGATGGCGCCGCCCAGGATGCAGGCCAGCGCGAAGGCGAACAACTTCTGTCCCGGGTGGCTGCGCAGCATCCAGACGATGAAGACCGAGGCGGCGACGCCGATGCCGGTGAAGAACCAGCGCTGCCAGCCGCTGGCGCCGGCGAGGAAGGAGAAGGCCGCGCCCTCGTTGTGCACCCGCACCACGTTGAAGAAGGACGTGACCACGACGCTGTCGCCCAGCGCGAACGTGGCCAGGATCAGCCACTTGGTGAGCTGGTCCAGCGCGAAGGCCACGGCGGCCAGGCCGAGCCAGGGCGCGATGGCGCGCAGGCTGGCGCGTGCCATCAGGCCACGGTGCGGGTTTCGCCCGCGCCGAACAGGTTGCTGGTGCAGCGGCCGCAGAGCGTGGGGTGGGCCGTGTCATGGCCGACGTCCTCGCGGTAGTGCCAGCAGCGCTCGCACTTGGGCGCGGTGGCCGGGGTGACCTTCACGGCCAGTTCGTCGCCGTCGACAACGTCGGCGGCCGAGGTGATGGTGACGAAGCGCAGGTCGTCGCCCAGCGAGCGCAGCAGCGCGGCGTCGTCGGCCGGCGCGGTGATGCTGAGCAGGGCCTGCAGCGAGGACCCGACGGCGCCCTGGGTGCGCAGGTTCTCGATCTCCTTGTTGGCGAGGTTGCGGATCTCGCACAGGCGCGTCCATTTGGCCAGCAGGCCTTCCTCGGGCGGCGGCAGGTCGGCCCAGGTCTCGAAGAAGATGGAGCCCTTGTTGGCCGCGCCCGCGAGCACCGGCCAGGCCTCCTCGGCGGTGAAGCTCATGAAGGGCGCCATCCAGCGCAGCATGGCGTGCGCGACCAGGTGCAGCGCGGTCTGCGCGCTGCGGCGGGCGTGGCTGCCGGCGGCGCTGGTGTAGAGCCGGTCCTTGAGCACGTCGAGGTAGAAGGCGCCCAGGTCCTCGGAACAGAAGACCTGCAGCTTGGCCACCACGGGGTGGAACTCGTAGCGGTCGTAGTGCGCGGTCACCTCGGCCTGGAACTGTGCGGTGCGCGCCAAGGCCCAGCGGTCGATCTCCAGCAGGTCCTTCAGCGGCACGGCGTGCTTCGCGGCGTCGAAGTCGCTCAGGTTGGCGAGCAGGAAGCGCAGGGTGTTGCGGATGCGGCGGTAGGCGTCGACGACGCGCGCGAGGATCTTGTCGTCGCCCGCGATGTCGCCCGAGTAGTCGCTGGCGGCCACCCACAGGCGGATGATCTCGGCGCCCAGCTTCTTGTTCACGTCCTGCGGGTCGATGCCGTTGCCCAGCGACTTGCTCATCTTGCGGCCCTGGCTGTCCACCGTGAAGCCGTGCGTGAGCAGGCCGCGGTAGGGCGCGCGGTCGAACAGGGCGCAGCCCAGCAGCAGCGAGCTGTGGAACCAGCCGCGGTGCTGGTCGTGGCCTTCGAGGTAGAGGTCGGCCTCGGGGCCCTGCGAGTGACAGGCGCCGTTGGGGTAGGCGTGCGCGTGGCTGCCCTCCTTCGCGTTGAGCACGTGCCAGAAGGTGGAGCCGGAGTCGAACCAGACCTCGAGGATGTCGCTGCTCTTGTCGTAATGCGGCGCGTCCTCGGCCCCCAGGATTTCTTCTGTGGTGGCGCGGCTCCAGGCCTCGATGCCGCCTTTTTCGACGATGGCGGCGGCCTGGTCGAGGATCTCCATGGTGCGCGGGTGCAGTTCGCCCGTGGCCTTGTGCAGGAAGAAGGGGATGGGCACGCCCCAGCTGCGCTGGCGCGAGATGCACCAGTCGGGCCGGTTGGCGATCATGTCGCGCAGGCGCGCGCGGCCGTTCTCGGGGTAGAAGCCGGTGTGGTCGATGGCCTCGAGCGCGGTCTGGCGCAGGGTCTTGGGCGCCTTGTCCTTGGTGAACACGCCCTCGCCCTCGTCCATGCGGATGAACCACTGCGCGGCGGCGCGGTAGATCACCGGCGTCTTGTGGCGCCAGCAGTGCGGGTAGCTGTGGGTGATGCCCACGGTGCTCATGAGCCGGCCGGCGGCCTTGAGCGCCGCGATGATGTGCGGCACGGCCTTCCAGATGTGCTGGCCGCCGAACAGCGGGAAGTCGGCCGCGTAGACGCCGTTGCCTTGCACGGGGTTGAGCACGTCCTCGACCTTGAGGCCGTTGCTGATGCAGGAGTTGAAGTCGTCCAGGCCGTAGGCGGGCGAGGAGTG
>NZ_MKSS01000068.1:0-19548 GCF_001897365.1 Hydrogenophaga sp. 70-12 | reverse complement strand
GTCGCGCCAGTAGCCGATGTCCACGCGCTCGCCGGGCTGCGCCTGGCCCACCAGCAGCGGCAGGTCAGCGATGCGGTCCACCGGCTCCTTGCCTACGCGCAGGATGACGTCGCCCGACCGCAGGCCGGCCTTGTCGGCGGGGCTGCCGGGCTCCACCTGCGCCACCAGCGCGCCCCGCGGCGCATCCAGTCCGAAGGATTCGGCCAGTGTCTGGTTCACTTCCTGCGCCGCCACGCCCAGGCGCGCGTGCTGCGCCTGGCCGCTCTTCACGATCTGGTCCTTCACCTTCAAGGCGACGTCAATCGGGATGGAGAAGGACAGGCCCTGGTAACCGCCGGTGTGGCTGAAGATCTGCGAGTTGATGCCGACCACCTGGCCGCGCGCGTTGAACAGCGGGCCGCCGGAGTTGCCGGGGTTGATCGCCGCGTCGGTCTGGATGAAGGGCACGTAGCTTTCGTCGGGCAGCGATCGGCCCTTGGCGCTGACCACGCCCACGGTGGCGGTGTTCTCGAAGCCGTAGGGCGAGCCAATGGCCAGCACCCAATCGCCCACGCGCAGGTCCTTCTCGGTGCCGAGCGGCACGGTGGGCAGGTTCTTGGCCTCGATCTTGAGCACGGCCACGTCGGTCATGGGGTCGGTGCCGAGCACGCGGGCCTGGAACTCGCGCCGGTCGGGCAGCTTCACCGTGACGTGCGAGGCGCCGTCCACCACGTGCGCGTTGGTCAGCACCAGGCCGTCCTTGTCGACGATGAAACCCGAGCCCTGGCCGCGCACGATGTCCTGGCGGGGGGCTTCGCCGCTTCCGTCGGGGAAGGGGAGGGGGAAGCCGAAGGGATTGGCGCCCTGGCGCGACGCGCCGTCGCCCGACAGGCCCACGCGGCGCGTGCCGCTGACCGAGATGTTGACCACCGCCGCGCCATTGACCTGCGCGATGGTGGCGAAGTCGACCGGGCCACCGGCGGGCGCCGCCACCGACGCGGCGGTGCGCAGGAAGGCGGTCGGCGTGGTGGTGGCGGCGGCGGGTATGGAGGCTGGGTTGCCGTGGCGCGAGAGGCCCCAGCTCACGGCCAGGCCGCCCACGGCGCCCGACACCAGCATGGCCGTCACCAGCGGCAACAGGCGGAGGCGCAGGTAGCGCGCGCTCATCAGGGGTTTGTTCATGCTCGGCCTCCGTCCAGTCGCGCCATCAGCAGCGCGTCACCGGCCTGGCGCAGGGCCGACAGCGCGGACCACGGGTGGTGCAGCCGCAGGTGAAAGGCCGCCTCCTCCAGCAGGGACCAGGCCGCCATCGAGGCACCCGCCTGATCGCGCAGCAGCGAGCGGGCGTGCTCGATGCGGTGCGCGGCCTGCGCGTCGTGGTCGCAGTAGATGGCCACCATGGCGTCGCGCACGTCGTCGAGCAGCGGCACGAGGTTGGTGGTGGTCGCGCCAGGCGCGAGCGGACGGTGGTGACCGGCCGCGTGGATCAGCGAATCGATACCGGTCACCGACGATGGCAAGGGGTTCTGTTGCATGAACTTCTCCAGTCGTTGGGGCCGGCGCGGCGGCGGGATTGCCACGGTGCCGGCGTGGAAAAAATCATGCGCGCGGGAGGTTGCGGGCCGGCTACCGGCCGCGGCGCCCATGTTTCGTATGCAACGGAGAAGGGAGGATCGCCTGGCGGGCGGCGTCAGCGCGCGACGATGCCGCGCCAGCCGCCGCCGATGAGCGAGGCCAGGTCGAACAGCACGCCCGGCAGGGCCAGGCCGCCGGGCGCGGCCAGGTAGCGAGGCTGCCAGACCGGGTCGAACTTGGCCTTGTAGGCGCGCAGGCCCTGGAAGTTGTAGAAGTGCTCGCCGTTGTGGAACAGGGCGGTGCCCACGCGGTGCCACAGCGGCGCCAGCGGGTGCGTTTCCAGCCCGGCCAGTGGCGCCATGCCCAGGTTGAAGCGTTGAAAGCCGCGCGCCGCGCCCCAGAGCATGGTCTCCACGAAGAGGTAGTCCATCACGCCACCGGGCGCCGTGGGCAGGTGGCGCATGAGATCGATGGACAGTTCCGTGCGGCCGTCGCCGGTCCACAGGTTGGCGAAGGCCACCAGCTCATCGCCGCGCCACACCAGGGCGTGTGGGAAGTGGCGCAGGTAGGACTCGTCGAAGCGCCCCAGCGAGAAGCCCTTCTCGCGCGTGGTTTTGCCCTGCAGCCAGGCCTGCGACACGGCCCGCAGGCGCGGCAGCGCGGCGTCCACCGCCGCCGCGTCGATCACCTCGTAGCGCAGGCCCTCGCGCTCGGCCTTGCGGTGCGAGCGCCGCAGGTTGGCGCGGGCCGCGCCCTCCAGGCTGAAGCCGGCCAGCGGCACGATCGCCTCCTCGCCCAGCTTGGTGGCGGCCAGGCCCATGTCCAGGTAGAGCGGCAGCCGGTGCGCCTCGACCTGATAGAACGCCGCGCGCGCGCCGTGGCGGTCGGCCATTTCCAGCAGCTGCCAGGCCAGGCGGTCGCCCTCGGGCGCGGCGCCCACGGGGTCGCCCATGGCGATCCAGCTGCCGCCGTGCACCTGGTACATCACAAAGGCCAGGCCCTCGGGGTCGATCAGCAGGCGCTTGTCGCCCAGCAGGGCCAGGGCGGCATCGGTGCGGGGGGCCTCGGCTATCAGTCGCTGGGCCGTCTTCAGGCCGCCGGCCGTGGGCTCGGCGCTGCCCGGCGGTCGGGGCCGCACCGCCTGCCACAGCGCCAGCGTGGCGCAGGCCACCGACACCAGCAGGGTGGCGCGCAGGTAGCGTGGCGCGTTGCCGTGCAGCGCGACATGCCACCAGAGTTCGTTGCGGTACTCCACGTGCCGGTAGCTGAACAGGCCCACCCAGGCGCTGGCCAGCACCACCGCGCCGATGCCCAGCCAGGCCGCGGGGCCCAGGTCGGTGGGCTCCAGCCGCGCGGGGCGGTTGAAGGCCGCGCGTCCCGCGTACAGCACACCCGCCGTCAGCAGCGCGATGGCGGATTCCTCCACGTCCAGGCCCTTCACCAGAGACGCCGCCGCGCCTGCGAGCAGCAGCAATACCGCCAGGCGGTGCGCGGCCGCGATGCGGCGCAGCAGCGCCTGCGACAGCACCAGCAGCGCCAGGCCGATGAGGCTGCCCGCAAGGTGCGAGACCTCCAGCAGCGGCAGGGGCAGCACGCCACCGAGCCAGTGCAGCCGCTCGCCGCGCGCCGGCAGGCTGCCGGAGACCAGCAGCACCGCGCCAGCGGCGAAGACCATGGCGCTGCCCACCCAGGGTGCGACCCAGGTGACCGCGGGCTGCGCGCGCCGCGCCAGGCGCCACCAGCGGCGCCCGTGCGCGCGCAGCAGCATGGCGCTGGCGATCAACGCCGTCAGTGCCAGGGGCAGCAGGTAGTAGATGGCGCGGTAGGCGAGGGCCGCGGCCAGCAGGTCCTGCGCGTTCGCCTGCGGCAGGCCCGCGATCAGCACCGCTTCGAACACGCCCAGCCCGCCGGGCACGTGGCTGGCGATGCCCACCAGCGCGGCCAGCACGAACAGGCCCAGGAAGCTTGGCCAGCCCACCGTGCCCGCGGGCAGCAGGCTCCACAGCACCAGGGAGGCGGCCGACAGGTCGATCACGGCCAGGGTGAGCGAGGCCAGGCCGGCCGTGGGTCGGGGCCGGGGGTAGGGCCACCAGGGCAAGGCCTGGCCGGGCCGGGCGCGGGCGAGCCAGGCCAGACCGGCCAGGGGCAGGGCGGCCAGCAGCAGGCCCACCCCGTGGCCCAGGGCCGCTGGCAGGCCCAACGCGGCCAGCAGGGTCGGGGGCTCCAGGGCCAGCGCGAACCCGCCGCAGAACAGCAGGCCCATCGCCAGTCCCGCGGCGCCGAGTCCCATGACGGTGGCGACTTCGGCGGCCGACAGGCCCCAGGCGCCATACAGGCGCAGGCGCACCGCGCCCCCGCTGACCAGGGCAAAGCCCAGGTTGTGCCCGACGGCCGTGGCCATGAACGCGGTGGCGGCCACGCGAGGCGCCGGCAGCGGCCGCCCGATCAGGCGCAGGGCCAGGGCGTCCTGCCCCGCCAGGGCGGCGTAGCTGATGGCGGTGGCCGCCAGCGCCGCGAGCAGGGCCGAGGCGGGCAGGGCCGCGATGGCGTGGCGCACGTCGGCGGGGCGCAGGTGGGCGAGCTCGCGGTGCAGCCACCACAGCGCCAGCGCGAGCAGGGCCAGGCTCGCGAGGCTGAACAGCCAGCGCCAGGGCCAGGCCCGCCAGCGGGCCAGGGTGGCGAGGGAGGGGCGGGGCCAGGGGGTCGAGGGCATGGGGTGCGGGCAGGGGGTGTGCCGCCATGTTGCGGTAAAGGCGGGGCCCGTCGCGATTACCCGAGCGCGACGGCGCATAAAAAAGGCGGACCCGGAGGTCCGCCAAGGGGGCAAACGGCACGGGCCCGTCCAGCCGGCCGTCTGAAAACGGAGGGGTTTACTGCGCGGGTTTGGCGGCCGGCTTGTGGGTGGTCTTCTTCATCTTGTGGTCTTTCTTCGTGGCCTTGGCGTGTTTCTTCTCGGCCTTCTTCACGGCCGGCTTGGTCGCCATCTTGTCGGCGGCCGGCGGGGTGGCGGCCGGCATGGCGGCGGGTGCGGGGGTGGACGGCATGGCAGCGGGTGCGCTGGCCGGGACCGGCGGGGCCGGTTGCTTGAGCGCGCCGCTGGTGCTGCCTTGCGCCCAGGCACTGGCGCCCAGGGCGAGGATGGCGGCGGCGATGAGGGTGTTGCGCGTGTTCAGCATGAAAACTCCGTGGTCGCAGTGCTTGTGTGTCGCGGTCGATGCTGCGTGTCATCGACCACGGGGCGGATCGTGGCGGTGCTCGTGCATCGCGGCGTGTCGTCGCCCGGGTGGCGGCATTTCACTTGCAACAGAGCGCGGGCAAGGGGCGCCCCCCGGGGCTTGAGGGGAGGGGATCAGCGCGGGGCGCGCAGCAGCCGCTGCAGGACGGCGTCGAGCTCGCTCCAGCTCAGCGGCTTGGCCAGCACCGCCTGTACACCAGCGGCGCTGGCACGCGCGCCGAAGTCGGTGCCGCCGTAGGCCGTGGCGATGATGGTCACCACGCCGGGCGACAGGCGCCGGCAGCGCTCGATCAGCTCCAGCCCGCCCAGGCGCGGCATGGCCTGGTCGCTCAGCACGGCGGCGAACAGTCCCGGTTCGGCCTTGAACGCCTGCCAGGCCAACTCGGCGTCGCTGAAGCCGCGCGGCTCGAAGCCGCGTTCGGCCAGGTGCTCTTCCAGCAAGGCCACGAGCGCGGGTTCGTCGTCGACCACCAGCACCACCTCGCCCTGGCCGGACCACGCGGCCTCTTCGGCGCCGGGCGCCGTGGGCGCGGTGGCGGGCTCGGGCAGCGGCAGGTACAGGGTGATGGTGGTGCCCTCGCCGGGCGCGGTGCGCAGGTCGATCGCGCCGTGCGCGTCGCGCACCGCTGCATGCACCACGGCCAGGCCCAGGCCGGTGCCGCCCTGCGCGCTGCGCGTGCTGTAGAAGGGTTCGAGCAGGCGCGGCAGGTGCTCGGCGTCGATGCCGGGCCCGTCATCTTCCACCCGCAGACCCAGCCAGCGGCCCGGGCGCAGACTGCCTTGCCAGAGCACGCGCGGCTGGTCCACGGTTTCGCTGGACAGGCGCGCGCACAGCGTGCCGCGATCGCCCACCGCCTGCACCGCGTTGCGCAGGAGGTTGAGCGCGGCCTCGAAGAAGGCCACGCCATCGCCCACCAGCTCCGGGTCCTCGGCGTCGAGGTCGAGCCGCGCCTGCACGCTTTCCGGCACGCCCTGCACGGCCAGGGTCCAGGCTTCCTGCACCAGCGCGCGCGGGCGGTAGGGCTGGCGCAGGCCCTGCCCTGTGCGGCCGAAGGCCATCATGCGCGCGACCAGGGTCTTGCCGCGCTCGCCGGCACTGAGCATGTGCTGCACGTGGCCGGCCAGCGCGCTGCCCTCGGGCACCAGCGCGCGCGCGCGTTCGCCGAAACCCAGGATGGCCGCGAGCACGTTGTTGAAGTCGTGCGCCACGCCGCCGGCCAGCGCGCCCAGGGCCTCGAACTGGCGCGCGCGCTGCAGCTGTTCGTCGAGCCGGCGCGCGGCCTCCGACACCGCCACCTCGTCGGACACGTCGTAGGCGGTGCCGGCCAGCAGCAGCAACTGTTCGCGCGCGTCGCGCAGGCCCTGGCCGCGCAGGCGCACGTGGCGCGGCGGCTGGCCGGGCGGCATCACACGCAGGGTGACGGAGAAGTCGCGCGTGCGCTCGCGCACGTGCGCGTCGATCGCCTCGCGCAGGCGGCGGCGGTCGTCCTGGCTCACGCGATCGGGCCAGGACAGCGCGTGCGTGGCCGGCGGGGCGCCGGCGCTGGCGTCGAAGCCCAGCAGTTCGCGCATGCGCGGCGACAGGTAGTGGCGCTCGCTCGCCGGGTCCCATTCCCACAGGCCTTCGCGGGCGGCGGCGAAGGCGCGCGCGGCGCGTTCGCGCTGGCGCTGCAGGTCGCGCTGGCTGTGTTCGCGCCAGCGCTGTTCGCGCGCGTGGCGCAGGCTCAGCACGGTGGTGACCAGCAGCGCGGCGAGCGCGAAGCCGCCCACCAGCCAGGCCTGCAGGTGCCAGTCGGCCAGCACCACCTGCGTGTCGCGCGAGAGCACCACGGCCAGCGGGGCGCGCTGCATCGCATGGCCGGCCAGCAGCAGGTCGTGGCGCCGGCCGTCGTCGCCGGGACGGGACACGATTTGCGTCCAGGCGCTCACGCCGGCGGGCGGATGCAGCGTGCCAGCGCGCTCGGGCCAGCCGCTGGACGGATCGGATTCCAGCAGCGGCGTGCCGTCGATGCGCAGCACGCGCAGGCGCGCGTCGGGCGCGGGCGAGCGCCGCTCGAAGCCGCCGAGCAGCAGGGCCGTGTCGGCCGCCACCACGATCACCCCGCTGTGCCGCCCATGGGGCGTGGACCAGGGCATGGACAGCGGGATCCAGGGCGTGTCCTGCCCCGGCCACACGGTGGGCGCACCGATGTGGGCCGAGCCCGGCGCGGCGGCGAGCGCGCTGAGGAAGTAGTCGGCGCGCGCGTGCGGGGGCTCTTCCAGTTCCTCGTCGGCGGCCTGCAGCACATTGGCCTGGGCGTCGAGCAGCAGCATCTGGCGCGCGGCGGGCAGGGCGGCGGCGCGCGCGCGCAGCACGGCGCCGGCCACCACGGTGTCGGGCACCCAGGCGCCGCCCACGATTTCCTCGGCCGTGGCCTGCATCGCGGTCTGCGCGGCGGCCAGCGCGTTGTCGGCCTGGTCGGCCAGGGCAGCGGACAGGGCCGCGAGCATGCGCTCCTCGCTGTTGAGCACCTGCTGGCGCAGCGTGGCCAGGCCGACGCCCAGGCCGCCGGCGAGGCAGGCGGCGATCAGCACCGGCACGATGACGACCCGGTCGAACAGCAGCTCGCGCCAGCGCGGCGCGCGCGCGGCGGACGCGCCACCGTCGTCGAGCGAGAGCTCGCTGATCGGGGTGGGGGCTTGTTCGTAGGCCATGGGGCGGGGGTGGACGCTACCATCGACCATAGCGGATGCGGGCACGCGCCGCACCGTTCGCCACGACATTCCTCTGCCGCCGATGACCGACGACGCCCAGGCCAGTACCCACCCGCCGCACATCCTGGTGGTGGACGACGACCCCGCGCTGCGCGAGCTGCTGCAGGGTTACCTGGGCGAGGCCGACATGCGCGTGAGCGCGGTCGACAGCGGGCGGCGCCTGTTCGAGGTGTTCGACCAGGAGGCCATCGACCTGGTGGTGCTGGACCTGCGCCTGCCGGGCGAGGATGGGCTGGCGCTGGCGCGCCAGCTGCGCGAGCGCGCGCCGGTGCCGGTGGTCCTGCTGACCGGCCGCGCCGAGGAGGCCGACCGCGTGATGGGCCTGGAGCTCGGCGCCGACGACTACGTCACCAAGCCCTTTAGCCCGCGCGAGCTGCTGGCGCGCATCCGCGCCGTGCTGCGCCGCTACCAGCCGCGGGCGCCCGAGGAAGGCGTGCGCGAGGACCAGCGCCGCGCCTTCCGCTTCGCCGGCTGGGAGCTGAACCTGCGCACGCGCCGCCTCACCGGGCCCGACGGGCGCAAGGTGGAGCTGGGCAACAACGAGTTCAGCCTGCTGATGGCTTTCTGCGCCGCACCGCAGCGCGTGCTCAGCCGTGACCAGTTGCTGGAGCTGTCGCGCCTGCACAGCGCCGAGGTCTACGACCGCGCGATCGACGTGCAGGTGCTGCGCCTGCGCCGCAAGATCGAGGCCGACCACAGCAAGCCCCTGCTGATCGTGACCGAGCGCGGGGCGGGCTACCGGTTCAATGCCGCGGTGGAGACGCTCTATTGAACCGGGGGCCCCGCGCGGCGCTCAGCGCAGGCGCCGGCCCTGATCGTCCAGCACGGCCTCGCCGTCCGACTTGACGAAGGCCTTCTTCGGCGGCTCGGGCAGCAGGTCCAGCACCCGCTCCGACGGCCGGCACAGCCGCGTGCCCAGGGGCGTGACCACGATGGGGCGGTTCATCAGGATGGGGTGGGCCTCGATGAAGTCGAGCAGTTGCTCGTCGCTCCAGTGCGGCTGGTCCAGGCCCAGCTCGGCGTAGGGCGTGCCGCGCTCGCGCAGGATGTCGCGCACGCCCAGGCCCATGGCGGCGAGCAGCTCGCGCAACTCCTGGCGCGTGGGCGGTGTGTTGAGGTATTCGATGACCTTTGGCTCGACGCCGCAGTGGCGCATCAGCGCCAGGGTGTTGCGCGAGGTGCCGCAGGCGGGGTTGTGGTAAATCTGGTGCCCGTTCATGATCTATAAAATTATCTTTTTTGAATAAAAGCTACTCAAATCAATCATTTTGGCTTGATAGTCTGAAAAAGCTAAGTTAAATTGGCTTTTCATAAAAAATGATCGCTTATATGAGCATTTTGGACGAGCTGGAAGCCGCTCGCAAGGCCAGCGGTCTGACGCAGGCCGAGCTCGCCGAGCGCGCCGGCGTGAACCGCATGACCGTGGGCCGGCTGGAGGCCGGGCTGGACCCCCGCCTGTCCACCCTGCAGGAACTCGCGCGCACGCTCGGGCTGGAGCTCATGCTGGTGCCGCGCGAGCTGCGCCCCGCCATCGACGACTTCGTGCGCGCGGGCGGCCGCCTGATGGCCCAGCCGGCCGGCGTGGGCGCGCCCAAGTCGGTGGTGGACCTGCTCGCGGTGCCCGAGCCCGCGCCGGGCAAGTCGCGCTGATGGCGCCGCCCGGCCCGCCGAAAGGGTTCGCGCCGCCGCGCGCCGCGCGGAGGGCCGCCCTGTGAGCACCGCCATCCGCTACCTGCGCCTGTACCTGCACCTGCCGCAGGGTGGGCGGCGCGGCATCGGCCACCTCTCGCGCTACGGCGACATCCTGCGGGTGTCCTTCGACGAGGACTACATCGCCGATCCGCAGCGGCCCACGGTGTCCATGAGCCTGCGCGGGGTGAACGACGCGCAGACGCGCCAGATCCTGTCCGCGCCGCGCGACGAGCGCCTGGTGCGCGTCGACGGCCGCTGGCCGGTGTTCTTCCAGAACCTGCTGCCCGAGGGCCACAACCGCGAGCGCCTGGCGCGCCAGCGCGGCTGCGACGTGGACGACGAGTTCGAGCTGCTCGCCGCCGCCGGCCACGACCTCATGGGCGCGCTGGAGGTGGAGCCGCCGCCCGCGCACCAGGAGATACCCCAGGCCGTGCGCCACTGGCACACCGCGCTGGGGTTGGACGTGCTGGAGCCCGGCTTCGTCGAAGACCCGGTGGAGGACGCCACCGCCTTGCCCGGTGTGATCGCGAAGTTCTCCGCCGTGCAGGACGGCCGCCGCTACGTGGTGCGCCGCCACGGGGCGGCCGGCGAGTTCATCCTCAAGCTGCCGACCAGCCGCCACCCCGACCTGGTGCGCAACGAGGCCGCGGGCTACCGCCTGTGCGCCGCCCTGGGCCTGCGCACGGCCGAGGCCCGGGTGATCGCCCGCGCCGAAGCCGATCTGCCCGAGCGGGTCCCGTTCGAGGAGATCCTGGCCGTGCGGCGCTTCGACCGCCAGGACGGCCGGCGGGTGCACATGGAGGAGTTTGCGCAGGCGCTGGGCTACGCGCCGCGCGCCAAGTACGGCCGCGGCATCCGCGAGGACTACGGCCGCATGCTCGCCGTGCTCGACCGCTACTCCAGCGCGCCGGTGCCCGACGTGCGCGAGTTCCTGCAGCGCTTCGTGGCCTTCGTCCTCATGGGCAACACCGACGCCCACCTGAAGAACTGGGCCCTGGTCTACCCCGACGGGCGAGAGCCCCGCCTGGCGCCGCTGTACGACCCGGTCTGCGTGAGCGCGCTGTTCGAGGCCGTGCCCGAGCCCGACTACGGCGTCAACCGCGGCATCGACGCCAGGCTGCGTGCCTTCGGCTGGGACGCGCTGCGCGAGCTGATCGCCGCCGCCGGCCTGCCGCGCCCCGGCGCGCTGCTGCGCGTGTGCCGCGACACCGTGCGCCGCGCCCAGGCCGACTGGCCCGCCCTGCTGGCCGAGGCGCCCGACAGCGTGCGGCGCAGCGTGAGCGAGCGCCTGCAGGGCGGCGTGGCGCTCACGCGCGAATCGCCCGGCTCTGCCTGAACGCCCCGGCCGCGGCCGTCACCGCGGCGTCGCCCGGACGTCACGCCACTGTCGCCTGACCTTCATAGCCTGTTCGCTTCGCCACCACGCGCGGCAGGCCCATGACCCAGGTCGATCTCATCTACTTCAACGCCGGCGGCGGCCACCGCGCCTCCGCCCTGGCCCTGCAGGGCGTGCTGAACGAACGGCAGCTGCCCTGGACCGTGCGCCTGGTCAACCTGTTCGAGGTGCTGGACCCCTCGCAGAGCTTTCGCCGCCTCACCGGCAGCGCACCCGAGGACTGGTACAACCGCCGCCTCGCGCGCGGCTGGACCCTGGGCATGTCGCAGGAACTGAAGCTGCTGCAGGCCGTGATCCGCCTGGCCCACCCGACCCTGGTGCGCCGGCTGCGCGCGCATTGGGCCGCCACCCAGCCCGACCTGGTGGTCTCGCTCATCCCCAACTTCAACCGAGCGCTCTACCAAAGCCTGGCACTGGCGCGCCCCGGCGTGCCCTACGCCACCGTGCTCACCGACCTGGCCGACCACCCGCCGCGCTTCTGGATCGAGCGCGGCCAGCCGCAGCATTTCATCTGCGGCACGCCGCGCGCGCGGGCCCAGGCCCTGGCGGCCGGCCACGCGCCCTCGCGCGTGCACGCCACCAGCGGCATGATCCTGCGCCCCGGCTTCTACGACCCGCCCGTGGCCGACCGCGCGGCCGAACGCGCGCGCCTGGGCCTGGACCCGCATCGGCCCACTGGCCTGGTGCTGTTCGGCGGCCACGGCTCGCGCGCCATGCTGGGCATCGCGCGGCGCCTGCCGGACGTGCCGCTGATCCTGATGTGCGGCCACAACCAGGCCCTGGCGCGGGCCCTGGCCGGGCTGCCGGCGCGCGCGCCGCGCCACATCGTGGGCTTCACCCCGGAGGTGACGCGCTACATGGACCTGGCCGACTTCTTCATCGGCAAGCCCGGCCCCGGCAGCGTGAGCGAGGCCCTGCAGCGCGGCCTGCCGGTGGTCGTTGCCGACAACGCCTGGACCATGCCGCAGGAGCGCTACAACGCCACCTGGATCCGCGAGCAGGGCGTGGGCCTGGTCTACCGCCGCGCCGCCGGCCTGGCGCCGGCCGTGGGCGCACTGCTGGCCGACCTGCCGGCCTGGCGCGAGCGCGTGCGCGGCCACCACAACCGCGCCTTGTACGAAGTGCCACAGATCCTGGCCGGCATCCTGGGGCGCGCCCCCGCGAGGCCCCGGCCCGCCGAGCGCGGCGCGGCGGGCCCTGCGTCGGCCGCCGCCCGCTGATGTGGCCGCGCGGAAAGCGGGCGCTCACATGGCGGTGCGTCGACGCCATGGCGCCCTGAGCCCGTGGCGGGCCAGGCCGCGCGCGGCGCGCCATCCCGACCTCCCGATCCACTGGGGTGTTCGGGCCGCGCATTGTGTGCGCCCTGACGCGGCGCTTACAGTTGCGGTTGTTTCCCGTTCGTGCCCCCTTGGAGATTCGATGCCCCGCCGCGTGATGATGGTCGACGACAGCGACAGCGATCTGCTGTTCACCCGGCTGGCGCTGCAGCGCTGCGGCGTGCCGTGCGAGGTGCTGGGCTTCGAGCGCGCGCAGGACGCGCTGGACCACCTGGCCGCCTCGCCCGACCACGGCGTCGACCTGATCCTGCTGGACATCAACATGCCCGTGATGGACGGTTTCGCCTTCCTGGAGGCCTTCGAGGCCCTGCCGCCCGCGCACCGGGGCAGCGCCGTGGTGGCCATGCTCTCGTCCTCCTCCGATCCGGCCGACCGCGCGCGCGCCGGCGGCTTCCACAGCGTCAAGGGCTACCTCACCAAGCCGCTGGGCAAGGCCGAAGCGGCGGCCGTGCTGCAGGACGTCGCGGCCTGAGCCCGCGGCCGGCCGGGCGCGCCGCCGGGCGAATTGCCCCGGGGAATCCCTTCATTTCGCGCGCCGGGCGCCGACATCCCTCGTTAGCATGCTTTGCGTGCGCCCCCCGCGTGGGCGCCGCAGGCTGACAACACCGCCACCGCCAGCGCCAGGGCCCGCCGGGTCCTCACGCGGGCGGTTTGCGCAACAGGGCCCATGGCCCGAAGGACACCGGATTTGGACAAGGTCGCTCACGACGCGCCGCACCGCTGGGCTTGGGGGCTGTGGATTGCCGGTGTGCTGCTGTGCGCGGCCGTCGCCGCCGCCTGGACGCAGGCCGAGCGCGCCGAGAGCGTGCAGGAGCGCCTGCGCGAAGAGGCGGGCCAGCTCACGCAACGCCTGCAGGACCGCCTGAGCCGGATCGAATACGGCCTGCGCGGCGCGCGCGGCGCCGTCATGGCCGCGGGGGGCGATGCGATCACCCGCCGCGGCTTCGAGGCCTACATGGCCACGCGCGACCTGCCGCACGAATTCCCGGGCGCGTTCGGTTTCGGCTTCGTGCGCCGCGTCGGCGTGGACCAGAGGGACGACTTCCTCGCCCAGGCGCGGGCCGAGGGGCCGGCGGACTTCCAGGTGCGCGAGCTCGGGCCCAACCCGGGCGAGGCCTACGTGACGCAGTACGTCTACCCGATGCCCGCGAACGCGCACGCCATGGGCCTGGACCTCGCCTCGGAGCCGCTGCGCCGCGCCGCCGCCGAGGCCGCCGCGCGCGAAGGCCGGGCGCTGCTGAGCGCGCCGCTCAGCCTGAAGCAGCCCGGCGGCCAGCCCGACCACGGCCTGCTGTTCCTGCTGCCGGTCTACCGCGGCCTTGACCCCGGGGCCGGCGACCGCGAGCGCCGCTGGCGCGACACCGTCGGCTGGGTGGTCGCGCCCCTGGTGATCAAGGAGCTGGTGGCCGAGCTGATGCCGGCGTCGCGCGACATCGCCGTCACGCTCGCGGACGGCGGCGACCCCTCGCCGCTCTTCGACGCGCGCGACCCCACCGGCGGCGCCACCGTCGCCAGCCTGGACAGCGGCTTCGACGCCCACGGCCGCCGCTGGACGCTGCGGCTGCAGGCCACGCAAGCGCTGCAGGCCCACCTGCCCGGGCCCACGCCCGTCGGGGCGGCGGCCATCGTCGCCTTGATCGGCGCCGGGCTCGGCGGCCTGGTGCTGGCGCTGCGGCGCTCGCGCCGGGCCATGGACTGGATCGCCGCGCCTGGCCGCTCCGGGGCGCGCGCGCCGCGGGGGCCGATGGATTTCGTGCGCAGTCCCTTGTTGCGCCGCGGCGCCCTGATCGGCGCCGTGCTGGCCCTGATCAGCCTGGCGGTGAGCTACCACGCCGATTTCAACCAGGCCATGGACCAGTCGCAGCGCCAGCTCGAGGCGGCGGCGCGGGGCTTCGCCGACAACACCCAGGCCCAGCGCGCGTTCCGCCGCAAGTCGGTGCAGTTCCTTGGGGGCTCGCCGCCGCTGCAGGGGCTGGTGCGTGCGCGGGAGAACGGGGGCATCGACCCCGAGGACGCCTCGACCGAAGACCAGTGGAGGGTGCGCCTGCAGGAGACCTTCGAGCGCTACATCGACACCTCGGCCGATGTGTTCCGCGTCAGCCTGCTGCTGGCCGGGCCGAACCCGCGCGAGCTGGTGCGCGTGGAACGCAATGGCCTGGGCGTGGAGGCGGTGCCGCCCGAGCGCCTGACGGATGCGCTCGATGAGCGAGAACTGGGCGACACGCGCTGGGTCGCGCCCGGCATGGTGTTCGTGCACGACATGGCCTTGCACCGCGAGAACGGCGCGGTGGTGTTGCCACGCCGCCCGGTGGCGCGCTACGCCACGCCGGTGTTCGATGGGCGCGGGCAGCTCTTCGGCCTGGTCGTCATCCACGTCGACCTGGATCGCGCCGTGATGCAGTTCCCCTCGCGCTCGCCCGAGGGCGCCTTCTTCGTGCTCACCAACGCCGCCGGCGACTACCTGCGCCACCCGCAGCGCGACCGCGAGTACGGCTTCGACACCGGCCAGCGCCAGCGTTGGCAGGACGAGTACGCGGCCGTCAACCCCTACCGCGCCGGCGGGCCGCCGCGCTGGCAGGGACCCCAGGGCCTCATGCTGGTGGGCCAGGCCGAATTGCGCGGCAACCCCAACAGCGACGTCGGCCTGCTGCGCTTCCTGGTGGTGATGCCGCAGGAGCACGTGGCCGAGGAAGCGCGCCTGGCCGCGGTGCGGCAGTTGCCCCTGGTGCTGCTGGCGCTGCTCGTCGGCCTGGCGCTGATCTACCTCTACTGGGTCAACGGCAGCCGCAGCGACGAGGTGCGGCGCCAGCGCCTGCGCCTGGCGGCCATCGTCGAGCAGACGCGCGACGCCATCATCGGCCTCGATCCGGAAGGCCGCGTGACCTCCTGGAACCGCGGTGCGCAGGCGCTGTTCGGTTACAGCGCCGAGGAGGCCGCCGGCGCCACCATCGAATCGCTGCTGGTGCCCACCGACGACGACGGCGCGCAGGTGCAGGCCCAGGGCGAGGACGGCGCCGGGGACACGCCGCGCATGGAGCGCTGGTTGCGAACCCGCAGCGGCCAGCGCGTGGAAGTCTCCATCACGCTGTCGCCGATCCTCGATGCCGGCGGCGAGCCGGTGGGTACCGCCGCCATCGTGCGCGACATCACCGACGAGCGCGCGGCGCAGCGCGAGGTGGTGGAGCTCAACACCAGCCTGGAACAGCTGGTGCGCGAGCGCACCGCCAGCCTGTCGCGCGAGCGCGAGCGGCTGCAGAACATCCTGCGCGGCACCAACGCCGGTACCTGGGAGTGGAACGTGCAGACCGGCGAGCGCCTGTACAACGCGCGCTGGGCCGAGATGGTCGGCCTCACGCTGGACGAGCTCAACACCATGGGCCCGGGCGCCTGGCAGCAGCTGATCCACCCCGACGATATCGATCGCGCGCGCGACATGCTGCGCCGCCACTTCCTGGGCGAGATCGCGCAGTACGAGTGCGAGGTGCGGCTGCGGCACCGCAACGGCTACTGGGTGTGGATCCTCGACCGCGGGCGCGTGAACAGCTGGACGCCCGAGGGCGAGCCGCTGTGGATGTACGGCACGCACCGCGACATCACCGCCGCCAAGGAATCGCAGCAGCGCCTGGCCGCCAGCGAAGCCCTGCTCAACCGCACGGGCCGCGTGGCCGGCGTGGGCGGCTGGCAGTACGACGTGGTCGACGGCACGGTGGTCTGGACACCGCAGATGTACGCCATCCACGAGGTCGGCATCGAGTTCGCGCTGGACCCGGCGACGCCCCTGAGCTTCTACGAAGGCGAGGCCAAGCGCGAGCTGCTCGACGCGCTGCGCGCCGCGCGCCGGCGCGCCGAACCGTTCGATATCGAGCTGCCGTTCCGCTCGGCCAAGGGCAGCGAGCTGCGCGTGCGCGTGGTGGGCGAGCCGGTGCAGGACTTCGACGGCAAGGTGGTGCAGATCGTCGGCGCCATGCAGGACGTGACCGATCGCCACCTGATGCAGGCCGAGCTGATGCGCGTGAACGCGCTGCAGCACAGCATCCTGGAGAACATGCCCTGCGCGATCAGCGCCTTCGACGCCGATCTTCGGCTGGTGGCCTGGAACAGCGAGTTCGTGCGCCTGCTCGAACTCGACGCCCTGTTCGCGCGCGGCGTGCCTGGCTTCGAGGACATCGTGCGCTTCAACGCGCGCCGCGGCGAGTACGGCGAGATCGACGTCGAGCCCACCATCGAGCGCCTGCTGGCCAACGCGCGCAGTCCCGTGCCACACCGCTTCGAGCGCGTGCGTCCCGACGGCACGCCGCTGGAGATCCGCGGCACCCCCATGCCGGGCGGTGGCTTCGTCACCACCTACATGGACATGAGCGAGCGCAAGCGCGCCGAGCAGAGCATCGCGCGCACCGAGGCCCTGCTGCGCGGCGCCATCGACTCCGTGGACGAGGCCTTCGTGCTCTACGACCTGGAGGACCGCCTGCTGCTGTGCAACGAGAAGTACCACCGCCTGTTCGCGCATGTGGGCGACCTGCTGCAACCCGGCACGCCGTTCGAAACCATCATCCGCGCCAGCTTCGAGCGCGGCCAGGTGCTCGACACCGGCGATGACCGGGAGAAGTGGGTGGCGCAGCGCATGGCCCATCACCGCGCGGGCAACAGCGTGTTCCTGCAGCGCCTGCGCAGCGGGCGCGTGGTGCGCATGATCGAGAACCGCATGCCCGACGGCCACATCGCCGGCTTCTGCATCGACATCACCGACCTCGTGCACGCCACCGAGGCGGCCGAGGCCGCGTCGCGCGCCAAGGGCGAGTTCCTGGCCAACATGAGCCACGAGATCCGCACGCCGCTGCACGCGGTGATCGGCCTGTCGCACCTGCTGGCCGACACGCCGCTCACCGTGCGCCAGCAGCAGCTGCTGGCCAAGTCGCAGATGGCCAGCCAGTCGCTGCTGGGCATCGTCAACGACGTGCTGGACATGGCCAAGATCGAGGCCGGTGCTTTCACGCTCGAAGAAGCGCCTTTCAGCCCCTCCGTGCTGCTGGCCGAGCTGGACGCGGTGTTCCGCCAGCAGGCCGAGGCCAAGCGGCTCGCGCTCACCGTGCGCGCCGCGCCCGATCTGCCGGCGCGGGTGAGCGGCGACGCGCTGCGCCTGCGCCAGGTCTTCACCAACCTGCTGGGCAACGCGCTGAAGTTCACCGCCGAGGGCGGGGTCGAGGTGGGCCTGGGGCTGGTCTCGTCCGGTGGCGGCACCGTGCGCCTGCGCGGCGAGGTGCGCGACAGCGGCGAGGGCATCGCGCCCGAGGTGCAGGAGCGCCTGTTCACCCCGTTCTCGCAGGCCGACGCCTCCACCTCGCGCCGCTACGGCGGCACCGGCCTGGGCCTGTCCATCGTGCGCCACCTGGTCGAGATGATGGGCGGGCGCATCGGCGTGCAGAGCGCGCCCGGCCAGGGCAGCCTGTTCTGGTTCGAGGTGAACCTGCGCGAGGCAGAGGCCACGCCCTCGGCGCTGGCGCCGCTCACCGCCCCCAGCGGCGCGCTGGAGGTGCTGGTGGTCGACGACGTGCCGGCCGAGCGCCAGGCCCTGGTGGACATGGCGCGCGCCTTCGGCTGGCGCACCGAGTCCTGCGAATCGGGCGAGGCCATGCTGCACTGGATCGAGGGCCGCCTGGCCGCCGGCCAGCCGCTGCCCGACGCCCTGCTGGTGGACTGGCAGCTGCCCGGCATGAACGGCCTGCAGTCGCTGGCCGCGCTGGCCGAACGGCACGGCCTGCTGCGCCTGCCGGCCGCGCTCATGGTGTCGGCCAGCGACCGCGAGCGCGTCGCGCGCGAGGACCACCTGCGCCTGGCCGACGACATCCTCACCAAGCCGGTCAACGCCTCCGTGCTGTTCAACGCCGTCAACCAGGGCGTGGTGGCGCGCCACGGCCACAGCCGGCGCGTGCTGGACGCGCAGCGCCACACCGCGCCCGAGACCGTGCAGCGCCTGGCCGGCACGCGCGTGCTGGTGGTGGACGACAGCGAGATCAACCAGGAGATCGCGCAGCACATGCTGGAGCGCGAGGGCGCCAGCGTGTACCTGGCCAGCAATGGCCGCGAGGCCCTGGCCCTGCTGCGCGACGGGCCGCACTTCGACGTGGTGCTCATGGACGTGCAGATGCCCGAGATGGACGGCCTGCAGGCCACGCGCGAGATGCGCGCCGATCCGAACCTGCGCCAGTTGCCGGTGGTGGCGCTGACGGCTGGCGCGCTGGCCGAGGAGCGCCGCCGCGCGCTGGACGCCGGCATGGACCGCTTCCTCACCAAGCCCATCGACCCCGACCAGCTGCTGGAGGTGGTGGCGCAGGCGCTGGCGGGCCCGGACGGGGCCGTGGCGCCCCCGAGCGCGCCGGCGCCGCTGGCGGCCGTGGCCGATCACTGGCCCGAGATCGACGGCATCGACGGCGCGCAGGCGCACCGCCGCCTGGGCGGCGACGTGGCGCTGCTGCGCCGCAGCCTGCGCCGCCTGTTCGACGAGTTCGCGCCGCTGGCCGAGGAGCCCCTGCCCGCCGCCCTCGCGCCCGACGCGCGCCAGGGGCTGGCCGCGCGCGTGCACAAGCTGCGCGGGGCGGCCGGCCTGGTCGACGCCCTGGCCCTGCACCGCCATGCGGGCGTGGTGGAAAACGCGCTGCGCGACGGCCAGCCCGCGCAGTCCCTGCAGGCGCCCTGGCGCGAGCTGCAGGCCAGCCTGCGCCGCCTGCGCCTGGCGGCGGGGGCCTGGCTGTCGCAGGCCGGGGCCGCCGCGCCCGGCGACAGCGCCGAGCCGCCCGCCAGCGACGAGGCGCTGCGCCGCCTGCACGAGCTGCTCGCGCGCCACGACCTCGACGCCCTGAGCCTGTTCGACACCCAGGGCGCCGCGCTGCGCCGCCGCCTGGGCGAGGCACGGGCCTCGGAACTGGAAAACCACATCGGCGCGCTCGACTTCGCGGCCGCCGCCGAGCTGCTGCAGCGGGAGCTGGCCACATGAACGACGCACGGCCGCCCGAAGGCGTTCGCACCGCAGCGCGCCGCGCGGAGGTTCTGTTATGAACGACGCCATGAACGACGCCGCGCTGCCCGACATCCTGATCGTCGACGACGACCCTGGCATGGTGCAGGTGCTGGCCAAGGCGCTGCGGCCCCTGGGCCGGCTGCGCTTCGCCATGCACGGGCAGGACGCGCTCGAGCGCATCGCCAGCGCCGTGCCCGACATCGTGCTGCTGGACGCCCAGATGCCCGGCCTCTCCGGCTTCGACGTGCTCGACGCCATCAAGGCCAACCCGGCGCTGGTCGACCTGCCGGTGATCATGGTCACCAGCCACGCCGAGGCCGATTTCGAACAGGCCGGCCTGGAGCGCGGCGCGGCCGACTTCATCGCCAAGCCCATCCACCCACCGGTGGTGCAGGCGCGCGTGCGCACCCAGCTGCGCCTGAAACAGGCCAACGACCAGCTCCGGCAGATGTCGGCCGCCGACCGCCAGAACCTCGCGGTGGCGATGGTGGAGCTGCGCGAAAGCCACGCCAGCCTGCAGCGCACCGCCGACGAGCTGCGCCAGGCCAACGACAGCCTGGTGCAG
>NZ_MKSS01000067.1:0-3446 GCF_001897365.1 Hydrogenophaga sp. 70-12 | reverse complement strand
TGGCCACGGGCTCCATGCGGTGCGGCTCGCCGCGGTACTCGCGCAGGCCGTGCAGCATGGGCGCCAGCGGCGCGCCGGTGGAGGTGGCCAGCGCCAGGGCGGCCAGCGCGTTGGCCGCGTTGTGGCGACCGCGGATGCGCAAGGCCTCGGCGGGCATGAGGCGCTGGAGATAGATCTCTTCGTCCTCCTGCGCGCGACCCTTGGCGCGGGTTTCGTCGAGCGCCAGCGCGCGCACCAGCCAGGTCATGCCATTGACGGTTTCCAGGCCCCAATCGCCCGCGCGGGTGGGTGCGTCCAGCCCGAAGCTGCACCACTGGCGCGCCGGCACCTGGCGGTTGCGGTTGCCGATCTTGACCGTCACCAGCCCGGGCTTGAGGGCCATCACGCGCGCATCGTCGCGGTTGAGCACCATGAGCGCGCGCTCGCCGAACACGGCGGCCTTGGCCTGGGCATAGGCGTCCATGCCGCCGTGCCAGTCGAGGTGGTCCTCGGTGAGGTTGAGCAGCGTGGCCGCCGTGGGCACCGAGGCCCAGGCGCCCGAAGCGGTGCCGTCGAGCTGGAAGCTGGACAGTTCGAGCACCCATACGCGCGGCAGGTGCGGGGGCTGGGGCGGCTCGGGCGGCGGCGGCGCGATGAGCGCGGGGCCCTCGTCGTCCGCTGCGGCGGGCGCGGCTTCGTCGGCGGCCGAGGTTTCGGCGGAGACGGGGCCGTCGTTGGCCTCTGCCTCGGCTGGCGCTTCGCCCGGCGGCGTGTCCTCGGGCTCGGGCTCGGGCTCGGCGGGCGACGCCGCTGCCACGGCCTTCGCCTGTTCGGCCAGGGCCTCGGCCTCGGCGGCTTGCGCCGCTTCGCGCTCGTCGTCGGCCGCCTGCGCGACGGCCTCCGCGCGCAGCGCGGCGGCCAGCACGTCCAGCAGGGCCGGGCCGATGTTGCCCGCCACGGCCACGGACCAGCCCGCGCGATCCAGCAACTGCCCGGCGAGCGAGGTGACCGTGGTCTTGCCGTTGGTGCCGGTGATGGCCAGCACCTGCGGCCGGTAGGGGAAGCGCTCGCGCCGCGACAGGCCCTGCAGGGCCTGGGCGAACAGATCCAGTTCGGTGAGCACCGGCACGCCGCGCTCGCGCGCGAAGGCGAACACGCCCTGCAGCTCGGCCGGCATCAGGCCGGGGCTGCGCGCGATGAAGGCCCAGGGCTCGCGGGCCAGCAAGGCCTCGTCGAAAGCGCCGCTGACGAAGCGAGCTTCGGGGCAGGCGCCCTGCAGCGCCATGAGCTGCGGCGGCGCGGCCCGCGTGTCGGCCACGGTCACGTGCGCACCTTCGCGCGCGCACCAGCAGGCCATGGACAGCCCTGAGGTGCCCAGACCGAGGATGAGGACGTGCTGGTCTTTCATCGCAGCTTGAGCGTGGACAGGCCGATCAGGCACAGCAGCATGGTGATGATCCAGAAGCGCACCACCACCTGGGTTTCCTTCCACCCCTTCTTCTCGAAGTGGTGGTGCAGCGGCGCCATCTGGAACAGGCGCCGGCCTTCGCCGTAGCGCTTCTTGGTGTACTTGAAGTAGGTGACCTGCAGCATCACCGACAGCGCCTCGACCACGAAGATGCCGCCCATGATGGCGAGCAGGATCTCCTGGCGCACGATGACCGCGATGGTGCCCAGCGCGCCGCCCAGCGCGAGCGCGCCGACGTCGCCCATGAAGACCTGCGCCGGGTGGGTGTTGAACCAGAGGAAGGCCAGGCCGGCGCCGGCCATGGCGGCGCAGAAGATGAGCAGCTCGCCCGAGCCCGGGATGTGCGGCAGCAGCAGGTAGCGCGCGAACACCGCGTTGCCCGTGACGTAGGCGAAGATGCCCAGGGCCGAACCCACCATCACCACCGGCATGATGGCCAGGCCGTCCAGTCCGTCGGTGAGGTTGACCGCGTTGCTCGCGCCCACGATGACCAGGTAGGTGAGGATGACGAAGCCGGCCACGCCCAGCGGGTAGCTCACTTCCTTGAAGAAGGGCACGATGAAGCCCGACTGCGGCGGCAGGTCCAGCGTGAAGCCCGAGCCCACCCAGTCGATGAAGAGCTCCAGCACGCGCGCGTTGCTGGTCTCGGACACCGCGAACACCAGGTAGAAGGCCGCCACCAGGCCGATCAGCGACTGCCAGAAGTACTTCTCGCGCGAGCGCATGCCCTCGGGGTTCTTGTGCACCACCTTGCGCCAGTCGTCGGCCCAGCCGATGGCGCCGAAGCCCAGGGTCACGATGAGCACGATCCAGACGAAGCGGTTGCTCCAGTTGAACCACAGCAGCGTGGACGCCGCGATGGCGAACAGGATCAGCACGCCACCCATGGTGGGCGTGCCGCCCTTGCTCAGGTGGGTTTGCATCGCGTACTCGCGGATCGGCTGGCCGATCTTGAGCGCGGCGAGGCGGCGGATGAACCAGGGGCCCGCCACCAGGCCGACCACCAAGGCCGTCATGGCGGCCATGACGGCGCGGAAAGTGAGGTACTGGAACACCCGCAGGAAGCCCAGCTCGGGGGACAGGCCCTGCAGCCAGAGGGCGATGCTAGGCAGCATGGGAAGAATCCTTGTGGTTGTCGGCCTGCATCGGGTCGAGCGCGCGCACGGCCCGCACCACGCGTTCCATGCGCATGAAGCGCGAGCCCTTGACGAGCACGCTGGCCACCACCCCGGTGGCGACCTCGGCGGCCACGTCGGTGGCCAGCGCGTCCACCTCGGCGACGCAACGCGGCGCGGGCTCGCCGGCCGCGCGCAGGGCCTCGGCGGCCTCGCACATGGCCGTGCCGCTCACGCGCACCTCGTCGATGCCGCGCGCGAAGGCGTGGCGCAGCACCTCCAGGTGGAAGGCCAGGCCCTGGTCACCGACCTCGCCCATGTCGCCCAGCACCAGCAGGTGCGGCGCGGGCAGCGAGGCCAGCACATCGATCGCGGCGCGCACGGAATCGGGGTTGGCGTTGTAGCTGTCGTCGATCAGCGTGAGCACGCGGCCACCCACGGTGACGGTGATGGCGCGCGAGCGGCCGCCCACCGGCTCGAAGGCCTCCAGCCCGCGCGCGATGGCGTCCAGCGGCACACCGGCGGCCACCGCGCAGGCCGCGGCCGCGAGCGCGTTGCGCACGTTGTGCCGGCCCGCGATGCGCAGCCGCACCTCGGCATCGCCCAGCGGCGAGGCGATGTGCAGCGCCCAGGCGCCGTCGCGCCACTCCGCGCTGTGCGCGCGCACGGTGGCCTCGGGGTCGGTGTCGCTGAACGTGAGGCTGCGCCGCGCGCCGGCCAGCGCCTGCCAGACGCGGGTGTGCACGTCGTCGCTGGGAAACACGGCCACGCCATCGGCGCCGAGCGCCGCGATGACGGCGCCGTTCTCGCGCGCCACGGCCTCCACCGAGCTCATGAACTCCTGGTGCTCGCGCTGCGCGTTGTTCACCAGGGCCACCGTGGGC
>NZ_MKSS01000066.1:0-20612 GCF_001897365.1 Hydrogenophaga sp. 70-12 | reverse complement strand
CGGCTACGTCGAGGCGCACGGCACCGGCACGCCGCTGGGCGACCCGATCGAGATGAAGGCGCTCAACCAGGTCTTCGGCGAGCGCCCGCGCGAGCGCCCGCTCATGGTGGGTTCGGTGAAAACCAACATCGGCCACCTGGAGGCCTCGGCCGGCGTGGCCGGTGTCATGAAGGTCGTGCTGGCCCTGCAGCACGCCACCGTGCCGCCGCACCTGCACCTGCGCCAGCCCAACCCCCTGATCGCCTGGGACCAGTACCCCATCACCGTGCCGACCGCGCCGACCGCCTGGCCGCGCCCCGGCGACGCGCCCCGGCGCGCCTGCGTCAGCTCCTTCGGTTTCAGCGGCACCAACGCGCACGTGGTGCTGGAAGAGGCGCCGCCCCCGCCCGCCGCGCCCGCCACCGGCGAGGCGCCGCGCGCCGAGCACCTGGTGGTGCTGTCGGCGCACACCGCCACCGCCCTGGCCGCGCAGGCGCGCCGCCTGGATGAGGCGCTGGCCGCCGGCCCCGCGCTGCCGCTGGCGCCGGTCGCGGCCACGCTGGCGCTGGGCCGCTCGCACTTCGTGGAGCGCCTGGCCCTGGTGGCCGCCAGCACCGACGAGCTGCGCGCCCAGCTCAAGGCCTTCCTGGACAGCGTGGCCGCCCCGGACGGCGAGAGCGTCGCGCCCGCCGGCGTGGTGCGCGCGCGCGCCACGCTCGGCGCCGCGCCCGAGGTGGTCTTCATGTTCACCGGCCAGGGCGCGCAGTACGCCGGCATGGGCCGCCAGCTCTACGAACAGGAGCCGGTGTTTCGCGCCGCCCTGGACGAGTGCGACCGCCTGGTCTCGCCGCTGCTGCCGCACGGCCTGCTGGACACGGTTTTCGCCAGCGGCGAGGACGCCGCGCGCCTGGACGACACCGCCTTCACCCAGCCCGCGCTGTTCGCCATCGAGTACGCGCTGGCACAGCTCTGGCGTTCCTGGGGCGTGGTGCCCACGGCCGTGATGGGCCACAGCGTGGGCGAGTACGTGGCCGCCTGCCTGGCGGGCGTGTTCAGCCTGGCCGATGGCCTGCGCCTGATCGCCGCGCGCGGCCGCCTGATGGGCCAGCTGCCGCGCGACGGCGGCATGGCGGCGGTGTTCGCCGACGAGGCCACGGTGCGCCAGGCCATCGCGGCCGACGCGGCGGTGCTGTCGATCGCGGCCGTCAACGGCCCGGGCAACACCGTCATCTCCGGCCGCAGCGACGCGCTCGCGGCGGCGCTGGCGCGCCTGCGGGCGCAGGGCGTGGAGTCGCAGCCGCTGGTGGTGTCGCACGCCTTCCACTCGCCGCTCATGGAGCCCATGCTCGAGGCCTTCCGCGCCGAGCTGGCCACGGTGCGGCTGAACCCGCCGAGCATGGACCTGGCCTCCAACCTCACCGGCACCCTGGCCGGCGAGGAGGTGTGCACGCCCGAGTACTGGTGCCAGCACGTGCGCGACGCGGTGCGCTTTGGCGACGGCATCGCCGCGCTGCAGAAAGAGGGCTACCGCGTGTTCGTGGAGGTCGGCCCGGCGCCCACGCTGGTGAACATGGCCCAGCGCGCCAGCGCGCTCGCCGACGCCAGCTTCATCCCCTCCCTGCGCAAGGGGCGGGCGGACACGCGCTGCCTGCTGGAAAGCCTGGGCCGCCTGCACGCGCGCGGCCTGCCGGTGCAGTGGCGCGCGGTGCTCGGCGAGGCCGCCGCGCGCCAGCGTGTGGTGTTGCCCACCTACGCCTTCCAGCGCGAGCGCTACTGGTTCGAGCCGGGCGGCCGGGCCGAGGGCGCCGCGCTCGCGCCCACGCGCAGCGGCCACCCGCTGCTGGGCGGCGTGGTGCCCAGCCCGTTGTCCATCTTCCAGAGCCACATCGGCGTCGCCTCCCAGCCCTGGCTGGCCGACCACCGCATCTTCGAGTTCACGCTGTTCCCGGGCACCGGTTTCCTGGAGCTGGCGCAGATCGCCGGGCGCGAGGCCGCGGGCACCGACGATGGCCAGCTGTTCGACGTGCTCATCCGCGAAGGCCTGCCGCTGCCCGAGGAGGGCCAGCGCACGGTGCAGGTGGTCGTGGACGAACCCGATCAGGGCCGCTACGCGGTGCGCGTGTTCAGCCGCGCCGACGCCGACGCGCCGGGCGCCGACGCGCCGGCCTGGAAGCTGCACGTCGGTGCCAACTTCGTGGTGGGGCAGGGCAGCGCCGCGCCCGCGCCCCTGCGCCGGGCCGGCCTGCTGGGCGCCGCCGCGCGCGAGCACGACGTCGAGGCCTACTACGCGCGGCTCGCCGAGCAAGGCGCGCACTACGGCCCGGCCTTCCGCTGCATCACCGAGATCCGCAGCGAGGGCCGCCAGGTGCTGGGCCGCGTGGCCCTGCCGGCGGGCGTGGCCGCCGCGGCGCCGTCCTTCGTGCTGCACCCGGCCCTGCTCGACGCCTGCCTGCAACTGGTGGGCGTGGGCCTGTCCTGGGGCGATACCGCGCCCGACGGCACGCCCAGCGACGACCTCTGCGTGCCCGTGGGCATGGGCAACTACCGCGTCCACCAGACCGGCCTGTCGCAGGCGTGGTGCCACGTGAGCGTGGACGAGGCGACGCCCGATGCCGAGGCGGTGGGCGCCGACGTCACCCTGTTCGACGACCACGGCGTGGTGGTGGCCGAGGTGCGCCGGCTGGTGCTCAAGCGCGTCACGCGCGCCCTGCTGCAGCGCGCAATGGCCGGCAACGCGCCGGCCACGGAGTGGGCCTTCGAGGCCGACTGGCAGGCGCTGCCGCCGACCCCGGCGCCGGATGCGGACGCCGAGGGGCGCTGGCTGGTGCTGGCCGACGCCAGCGGCGTGGGCCAGGCACTGGCGGCGCGGCTGCGGCGTGACGGCGCGGGCGTGGCGGTGATCGCCCGGGGCGAGGGGACCGCCGAGTGCGGCGCCGACGGCTGGCGGGTGGACCCCTCGGACGCCGCGCAGGTCCGCCGGGCGATCGAGGCCGCGGCCCGCGCCGATGCGCGCGCGCTCAAGGGCATCGTGGTGGCCTGGACGCTCACGCCGCCGGCCGGCGGCGCCGACCTGCAGGACGCGCATCTGGCGCTGCTGGGCGACCTGCTGCGCGTGGTGCAGTCCCTGGGCGAATCCCACGCGCGCCTGTACTGGCTCACGCGCGGCGCGCAGGCCGTGGCCGGCTCGGTGCCCGACCTGCTGCAGGCGCCGCTGTGGGGCCTGGGCGGCGTGGTCGCCTCCGAGTACCCCGCCCTGCGCTGCGTGCGCGTCGACCTCGACCCCACGCACCGCGACGACGAGACCGAGCTGCTGTGGGCCAGCCTGCGCGTGGCCGACGCCGAGGACCGCGTGGCGCTGCGCGGCGGCCTGCGCCACGTCTCGCGCCTGGTGCCCGGCGACTTCGTGCCCGAGCCCCGGCCGCTGCGGCTGGAGATCACCGAGCGCGGGTCGCTGGACCGCCTGGCCCTGCTGCCGGTGCCGCGCGAAGCGCCCGGGCCGGGAGAGGTTGAGATCCGCGTGCACGCCACGGGCCTGAACTTCCGCGACGTGCTCAACGCCCTGGGCATGTACCCGGGCGACCCGGGGCCCTTGGGCAACGAATGCGCGGGCGTCGTCTGCGCCGTGGGCGAGGGCGTCACCGACCTGGCCGTGGGCGACGAGGTGGTCGCCATGGTCGACAAGAGCTTCGCCACCTGGGTCATCGCGCCGGCCGTGATGACGGTGAAGAAGCCGCCCAGCTTGACCTTCGCCGAGGCCGCGACCATCCCCGTCACCTTCCTCACCGCCGAGTACGCGCTGCGCCACCTGGCCGGCATGAAGAAGGGCGACCGCGTGCTGGTGCACGCCGTCACCGGCGGCGTGGGCATGGCCGCGCTGCAGCTGGCGCGCCGCGCGGGCGCCGAGGTCTTCGGCACCGCCGGCTCGCCGGCCAAGCGCGCCCTGGCCACCGAGCTGGGCACCCACCACCTGGCCGATTCGCGCTCGCTGAGCTTCGTGCCCGACGTGCGCCGCGACTCGAAGGGCGAGGGCGTGGACATCGTGCTCAACTCGCTGGCCGGCGATTTCATCCCCGCCAGCCTGGGCCTGCTGCGCCCGGGCGGCCACTTCATCGAGATCGGCAAGACCGGCATCTGGGACGCGGCCAAGGTCGGCGCCGAGTTCCCCGGCGTGCACTACCACCCGCTCTACCTGGGCGAGGTGGCCGCCGAGCGGCCCGAGTTCGTGCGCGACATGCTGCGCGATCTGCTGGCCGACTTCGAGACCGGCGTGCTCAAGCCGCTGCCGCAGCGCCTGTACCCCATCGAAGCCGCGGAGGACGCCTTCCGCTTCATGGGCCAGGGGCACCACGTGGGCAAGATCGTCATCACCCAGCACCACGCGCCCGCCGTGCGCGCGGACGCCAGCTACCTCGTCACCGGCGGCCTCACCGGCCTGGGGCTGGTGACGGCGCGCTGGCTGGCGCGCGAAGGCGCGCGCCACCTGGTGCTGATGGGCCGGCGCGCGCCCTCGGCCGAGGCGCAGGCCGCCATCGCCGAACTGGAAGCGGCGGGCGTGCGCGTGCGCGTGGCGCAGGGGGACGTGGCCGACGCCGCGCAGGCGTCGGCCGTGGTGGACGGTCTGGGCCGCGACATGCCGCGCCTGCGCGGCGTGGTGCACGCCGCCGGCCTGGTGGACGACGGCACCCTGGCCGAACTCGGGCCCGAGCGGTTCGAGGCCGTGCTGTCGCCCAAGGTGCGCGGCGCCTGGAACCTGCACCAGGCCACGGCGCGGCTCGCGCTCGACTTCTTCGTCTGCTTCTCGTCGGGCGCGGCGCTGATGGGCTCGCCCGGCCAGGGCAACTACGCGGCGGCCAATACCTTCATGGACGCGCTGGCGCACCTGCGCCGCAGCCAGGGCCGCCACGCGCTCAGCATCAACTGGGGCAGCTGGGCCGAGGTCGGCATGGCCGCCGGCCTGGGCGAGCTGCACCACCGCCGCTGGGCGGCCATGGGCCTGGGCATGATCACGCCCGACGAGGGCATGCGCATGCTCGGGCAGATGCTGCGCGGCGCGCGCGCGCCGCAGATGGCGGCGATGCCGCTGGTGCGCGCGCGCCTGCCCGCCAACCTGGGTCCCTTCTTCAGCGCGCTGGTCAGCGCGGCGCCGACCAAGGCGGCCGCGCCGGCGGCCGAGGCGGTGGACATCCTGCCGCGCCTGAGCGAGACGCCGGCGCCCGAGCGCCACGCCGTGCTGTCGGACTTCCTGGCCGACCAGGTGGTGCGCGTGCTGGCCCTGGGCGCGGCCCACCACGTCGATCCGCAGCGCTCGCTGATCGACCTGGGCATGGACTCGCTCATGGCCATGGAGCTGCGCAACCGCATCCAGGCCTCGCTCAAGGCCACCGTGGCCGTGGCCGATCTGCTGCAAGGCCCCAGCGTGTCCTCGCTGGCCAGCAGCCTGCTGGACGGCCTGGACCTGCCGTCTGGCGAGGCGGCGCTCGAGGCCGGTACGGTCGAGGGCGTTGAATGGGAGGAGGGAACCCTGTGAACCGTTTGCCGTTCGTGCGCCCCGCGCGCCGCTGGCTGGCCCAGCGCTCCACCCGCCAGGGGGCGGTGCTGTTCGCGCTGGCCTTCGCGCTGGTGTGGTCGCTGGTCGAGGTGCTGGTCACGCAGTTGCACCAGGCCTACAGCCTGGTGCAGGTCGAGGGCGTGCGCTTCGGCGTGCAGCTGCTGCTGATGCTGCTGCTGTGGACCTGGCGCGGCGACGCCGGCCAGCGCTGGTGGCGCAGCCGGCGCGCGCCCTGGCACGTGCTGCGCGGCCTGTCCATGCTGGCCTTGCCCTTCGCCTTCGCCGCCGCGGTCTACTCGGGCGTGTCCATCCCGCTCGCGCTCTCGGGCCTGTGGTTCGCGCCGCTGTTCGCGCTGGCGCTGGCGGCGCTGTGGCTGCGCGAGCGGCCGGCCGCCGTGCTGTGGCTGGGCGCGCTGGCCGGGCTGGGGGCCGTGCTGCTGCTGTTCCAGCCCGCGCTGCCGGGCTCGCTGGCGGCGCTGCTGATGCCGCTGCTGTCGGGCGCGGCCCTCGCGGTCTACCTGGCGCTGACGCGCCTGCTGCGCGACGAACCCGTGCAGACGGGGCTGTTCTTCGTCGCCGCCGTGGGCCTGCTGGTGCTGCTGCCCTTCCTGCCCGGCGTGTGGGTGCGGCCCAGTGGGCGCGACCTGGCGCTGCTGGCGGGCGTCGGCGCCTTCGGCTACCTGGCGCTGTGGCTGCTCGACCAGGCGCTGCGCCGCTGGTCGCTGTCGCACCTGGCGCCCCTGCTGTACGCGCACGTGCTGGTGCTGCAGTGGCTGCCGGGGCTGTTGCGGGGCCAGTGGCCTTCGTGGCGGCTGGTGCTGGCCTCGGCGCTGGTCGGTGGGGTGGTGACCATCGTGTGGTGGCGCGCCTCGGCGCGCCGCGTGGCGGGTGTCGGAACCCGCGATTCGGCGCTCGGCGATTCGGTGCTCGGTGCGCCGGTGTCGGTGCGGGGGGGCCTGTGATGGGCGCCGCCGCGCCGCGCGCCGCACGGAGGGTGGTCCCATGACCACCGGTCTGGCCACGCCGGCCTGGGCCGCGCCGCTGGGCGACGGGCGCCGCGCGCTGCTGCTGCTCGCGCTGTTCGTGCTCTCGTGGACGCTGCTCGAAGGCGTGGTGGGCGCGCAGTTCCAGCAGCCCTACCACCTGATGCAGATCGTGTGGTGCCGCTACGCCGTGCACCTGGCCTGCCTGCTGCTGGTCTGCGGCTGGCGCGAACCCTCGCGGCTGTGGCGCACGCGCCGCCCGCTGTTCCAGCTGCTGCGCTCGCTGTGCATGCTGGTCATGCCCCTGAGCTTCGCGCTGGCCCTGGTCGGCGGTGTGACCGGGCACACCGTGTGGGCGCTGTTCTGGGTCGCTCCGCTGCTGATCCTGGCGCTGGCGCGCGGCTGGCTGCGCGAATCCGTGCCGCCCCTGGCCTGGGCGGCGGCCGCGCTCGGCGCGCTGGCCGCGTTGCTGCTGCTGCAACCCCATTGGCCCGCCGCGCCGGGCCGGCTGGCCTGGCCGCTGGCCATGGCGGCCTCGTTCGCCCTGTACGTGGCCATGACGCGCCAGCTGCGCGAGGAGGCCGTGCAGGCCAATCTGTTCTACACCGCCGCTGGCGTGTTCGCGCTGCTGACGCCGCTCATGCCCTGGGTGTGGGTGACGCCCAGCGCGCACGACGCGCTGGTGCTGGCCGGCATCGGCGTGGTGGGCCTGCTGGGCCTGTGGGCGCTGGACCGCGCCTGCGAGGCCGCGCCGGTGTCGCTGGCCGCGCCGGTGCTGGTGCTGCACCTGGCTGGTATGTTCGGCATCGAATCCCTGGCCCGGGGCGCCGGGCCGTCGCGCGGGCAGTGGCTGGCGCTGTTGTTGATCGGCGTGGCCGTGCTGCTCGCCTGGCGGGTGTCCGCCGGCCCGCGCGGCGCGCCAGGGACCTCCCCATGAAAGGCAATGAGCACGTGTCCGAGGAGCTGAGGCAATGGATGGCCGCCCTGCAGGCGCAGGGCGTGGAGCTGTGGGCGGAGGGCGGCCAGCTGCACTTCCGCGCCCCGCCGGGCGCGCTCTCGCCCGAGACGCGCCAGCAACTGGCGGGCCGCCGCGCGGAGCTGCTGGCCGCGCTCGGCGACAAGGCCGCGCCCACGCCGCTGGCCTCGGGCGGCGTGGCCGATCTGCTGGCGCGCCTGGCGCGGCTGGACATCCGCCTCTCGGTCGACGGCGACAAGCTCAACGTCAGCGCGCCCAAAGGCGCGCTGACCCCGGCGCTGCGCGAGGAGCTCGGCCGGCGCAAGGAAGAGGTCAAGGCGCACCTGGGTGCGCAGGCCGGGGCGGGCGCGGCCCCCGCGCGATCGGCGCTGCCCCCGCTGGTGCCGGTGCCGCGCCAGGCCGACATGCCGGTGTCGCACACCCAGCAGCGCCTGTGGTTCCTGCGCCAGGTCGATCCGCACAGCCACGCCTACAACATCCCGGCGGTGCTGCGCTTCACCGGTGCGCTCGACGACGGCGCGCTGGAGCGCGCGCTGCAGATGCTGGTGGTGCGCCACGAAAGCCTGCGCACGCGCTTCATCACCGTGCAGGGCGAGCCGCGCTGCGTGATCGAGGCGCAGACGCCGCTGGCCATCGAACGAATCGACCTGTCCCACCTGCGGGGCGAGGCGCTGGCGGCGGCGTCCACCCGGGCGGCGGAGGGCATCGTGCAAAAGCCCTTCGACCTCACGCGCGCGCCGCTGCTGCACGTGGGCCTGATCCGCGAGGCCGCCGATCGCCACGTGCTCGCCATCGCGATCGACCACATCGTCTCGGACGGGCTGTCGATCGGCATCTTCATGCTGGAGTTCCAGTCGCTCTACACCCACCTGGTCACCGGGCAGGAACCCAATCTGGCGCCGCCGCCCGTGCAGTACCACGACTACGCCGAGTGGGAGCGTCAGGCCTTCGCGCAGGGCGCGCTGGACGAGCACGCGGCGTTCTGGAAGCGCGAGCTGCACGACCTGCCCTCCCTGCTGCAGTTGCCCACCGACCGGCCGCGCCCGCCGGTGCAGACCACGCGGGGCGCGCGCCGCACGCTGCAGCTCTCGCCGGACCTGTCGCAGCGCCTCAAGGCCTTCGGCCGCCAGGAGGGCGTCACGCTGTACATGGTGCTGATGTCGGCCTTCCAGGTGCTGCTGCACCGCTACAGCGGCGAAACCGACATCGCCATCGGCTCGGCCATCGCCAACCGCAACCGCACCGAGGTCGAACACGTCATTGGCTTCTTCGCCAACAACCTGGTGCTGCGCGCCGACCTCTCGGGCAACCCCAGCGTGCGCGAGCTGATGGCGCGCGTGCGCGACCGCGCTCTGAAGGCCTACCAGCACCAGGCCATGCCCTTCGACATGCTGGTCGACCTGCTGGGCACGCGCCGCGAGCTCGACCACTCGCCGCTGTTCCAGGTGCTGTTCGTGCTGCAGCACATGCAGCTGACCGGCCTGGACCTGCCCGACCTGCGCTGCGAGCCCGTGGAGCTGGAGGTGAAGTCGGCGCGCTTCGACCTCGCCGTCGACGTCTTCGACATCCCCCAGGGCCTGCGCTGCTACTTCGAATACAACGCCGACCTGTTCGACGACAGCACCATCGCGCGCTGGCAGGGCCACTACGAGCGGCTGCTGCGCGGCTTCATCGACGCGCCCGAGGCGCGCATCGCCGACCTGCACCTGCTCACCCCGGCCGAGGAGCGCCAGCTGCTGCTCGACTGGAACGCCACCGCCCGGGACTACCCACGCCAGCAGACCGTGCACGGCCTGTTCGAGGCGCAGGCGGCGCGCACGCCCGAGGCGGTGGCCGTGCGCTTCGAGGAGCAGGCGCTGGGCTACGGCGAGCTGAACGCGCGCGCCAACCGCCTGGCCCACCACCTGCGCTCGCTCGGCGCGGGGGCGGGTTCGCTGGTGGGCGTGTGGATGGAGCGCGGCCTGGACATGGTGGTCGCGGTGCTGGGCATCCTCAAGGCCGGCGCCGCCTACGTGCCGCTGGACCCGGCCTTTCCCAAGGACCGGCTCGACTACATGATGGAAGACGCCGAGCTGGGCATCGTGGTCACGCAATCCGCGCTGGCCGATGGCCTGCCCGATGGCGTGCACGGCGTGCGCCTGGACGCGGGCGAGGCCGAACTGGCGGCGCTGTCGCCCCTGAACCCGCCCGCCGCCGCGGGTCCCCACGACCTGGCCTACGTCATCTACACCTCGGGCTCCACCGGCCGCCCCAAGGGCGTGATGCTGGAGCACCGCTCGGTGGTGAACTTCCTGCTGTCCATGCAGCGCGAGCCGGGCATTGGCGCGCAGGACCGCTTCGTGGCCGTGACCACGCTGTCCTTCGACATCGCCGGCCTGGAGATCCATGGCCCGCTGACCGTGGGCGGCACCGTGGTGCTGGCCGCGCGCGCCACCGCGCTCGACGGCCTGCGGCTGGCGCAGCTGCTGGACCGGCACGAGGCCACGCTGCTGCAGGCCACGCCCGCCACCTGGCGCCTGCTGCTCGACAGCGGCTGGCGCGGCCGGCCCGGCCTGAAGATGCTGTGCGGCGGCGAGGGCCTGCCGCGCGAACTGGCCGACAAGCTCATCGCCACCGGCGGCGAGCTCTGGAACATGTACGGGCCCACCGAGACCACCATCTGGTCCACGGTTCAGCGCATCACCGACACCGCGCGCGGCATCTCCATCGGCCGGCCCATCGCCAACACCCAGGTCTACGTGCTGGAGCCCTCGGGCCTGCCGGCGCCGATCGGCGTCGGCGGCGAGCTGTGCATCGGCGGCGACGGCCTGGCGCGCGGCTACCGGCACCGCGACGAGCTCACGGCCGAGAAGTTCGTGACGCTGGAGCTGCCCGGCGTGGGCCTCACGCGCGTGTACCGCACCGGCGACGTGGTGCGCTTCCTGGCCGACGGCCGACTGGAGTTCGTGGGCCGGCGCGACCACCAGGTGAAGGTGCGCGGTTTCCGCATCGAGCTGGGCGAGATCGAGACCGTGCTCTCGCGCCACCCGGGCATCAAGGGCAATGTGGTGCACGTGCGCGAGGACACGCCCGGCGACCAGCGCCTGGTGGCCTACGTGGTGCCCGAGGCCGGCGCCCGGCCCGAAGCCGAGGCCATGCGCGCCACGCTGCGCGCGCAGCTGCCCGAGTACATGGTGCCCGGCCAGTTCGTGGTGCTGGAGGCCTTTCCGCTCACGCCCAACGGCAAGGTCGACCGCAAGGCCCTGCCGGTGCCCGAGGCCGCCGCGCCGAGCGAGGCCGACGAGGTGGCCGAGGCCCTGATGTCGCCGGTGCAGCGCCAGGTGGCCGCGCTGTGGCGCGAGGTCCTCAAGCTCGATCGCGTGGGCCTGCACGCCAACTTCTTCGACATCGGCGGGCACTCGCTGCTGCTGGTGCGCCTGCAGGCCGCGCTCAAGCGCGAGTTCGGGCAGGAGATCGCGCTGGTCGAGTTGTTCCAGCGCACCACGGTGGCGGCGCAGGCGGACCGCCTGGGTGCGCCGGCGGGCGCGAGTTCGGCGCTGGAGCGCGCGCGCGCCCGGGCCGCGAAACAGATTCAGGGTTGACGGATGAACCTCAAGGACCAGTACCCCGCCCACGCCATCGCCATCGTCGGCCTGGCGGGGCGTTTCCCCGGCGCGGCCGACCTCGACGCCTTCTGGCGCAACATCCGCGAGGGCGTGGAATCGCTAGAGGACTTCAGCGACCAGGACCTGCGCGAGGCCGGCGTGGACCCCGCGCTGAGTGCCTTGCCCGGCTACGTGAAACGCGGCACCGTGCTGCAGGAATCGGAGCACTTCGACGCCGCCTTCTTCGGCCTGTCGCCGCGCGAGGCGCAGGTGATCGACCCGCAGCAGCGCCTCTTCCTGGAGTGCGCCTGGGAGGCGCTGGAGCACGCGGGCTACGCGCCGGGCGCCATCGAGGCACCGGTGGGCGTGTACGCGGGCGCCAGCATGAACACCTACCTGATGTCGCAGATCCTGCGCCAGCCCGCGCTGGCGGCGGCGGTGGGCGGCTACCAGCTCATGCTGGGCAACGACAAGGACTTCCTCTGCACGCGCGTGTCCTACAAGCTGGACCTGCGCGGCCCCAGCATGACGCTGCAGACCGCCTGCTCCACCTCGCTGGTGGCGGTGCAGGCGGCCTGCCGCGCGCTGGAGCGCCACGAATGCGACATGGCCTTGGCCGGCGGCGTGTCGCTGAGCTTCCCGCAGCGCGGCGGCTACCTCTACCAGGAGGGCATGATCCTCTCGCCCGACGGCCGCTGCCGCCCCTTCGATGCCGAGGCCAAGGGCACGCGCCCCGGCGCGGGCGCGGGCATCGTGGTGCTCAAGCGCCTGGCCGATGCGCTGGCCGACGGCGACACCATTCACGCGGTCATCCGCGGCGCGGCCATCAACAACGACGGCGCCGGCAAGGCCGGCTACACCGCGCCCAGCGTGGACGGCCAGGTCGAGGCCATTGCCACCGCGCAGATCCTGGCCGGCGTGGCGCCGCGCAGCATCGGCTACATCGAGGCGCACGGCACGGCCACGCCGCTGGGCGACCCGATCGAGATCGCCGCGCTGCGCCAGGTGTTCGAGGGCGACACCGACCAGCGCGGCTTCTGCCGCCTGGGCTCGCTCAAGGCCAACCTGGGCCACCTGGACGCGGCGGCCGGCGTGGCCGGGCTCATCAAGGCCGTGCTGGCGCTCCAGCACCGCGAGCTGCCGCCGCTGGTGAACTTCCAGCGGCCCAACCCGCAGCTCAACCTGGAGGACTCACCCTTCACCGCGAGCGCCGAGGCCGCGCCCTGGCCGGCCGGGCCCACGCCGCGCCGCGCGGGCGTCAGCTCCTTCGGCATCGGCGGCACCAACGCGCACGTGGTGCTGGAAGAGGCGCCCGAGCAGGAGCGCCCGCTGGCCGATGAAGGCCCGCAGCTCATCGTGCTGTCCGCGCGCACCGAGGCCGCGCTGGACGCCGCCACCCAGCGCCTGAAGCAGCACCTGCAGGCCCATCCCGAGGCGGCGCTGCGCGACACCGCCTGGACCCTGCAGACCGGCCGGCGCGCCTTCGCGCAGCGCCGCGCGGTGGCCGCGTCCTCGGTGGCCGAACTCATCGCCGCGCTCGACGCGCCGCAGCGCCCGCCCATGCACGGCGCGCGACACGAGGGCGGCGAGCGCCCCGTGGCCTTCCTGTTCAGCGGCCAGGGCAGCCAGTTCGCGGGCATGGGCGCGGGGCTGTACGCGCAGTACCCCGTCTACCGCGAGGCCGTGGACCGCTGCGCCGGGCTGCTGCGCGAGCCCCTGGGCACCGACCTGCGCGAGCTGCTGTTCGCGCCGGCGGGCGACACCACCATCAACGAGACGCGCTACGCCCAGCCCGCGCTGTTCGTCACCGAGTACGCGCTGGCCCTGCTGTGGCAGAGCTGGGGCGTGCGCCCCGCGGCCATGCTGGGCCACAGCATCGGCGAGTACGTGGCCGCGCACCTGGCGGGCGTGCTGTCGCTGGCCGACGCGCTGGCGCTGGTGGCCGCGCGCGGCCGCCTGATGCAGGGCATGGCGCCCGGCGGTATGGCGGCCGTGCACATGGACGAAGGCGCGCTGCGCGCCTGGCTGGCGGCGAACGCGCCGGCGCTGGAGATCGCGGCCGTGAACGCGCCCGGCCTGTGCGCCATCGCCGGCCCGCGCGAGGCGCTGGACGCCGGGCTGGCCGCGCTCGCCGCGATGGGCACCGAGGCGCAGCCGCTGCACACCTCGCACGCCTTCCACTCCTCCATGATGGACGGCGTGCTTGAGCCCTTCACCGCGCTGGTGCGCGGGATCGCGTTGCACGCGCCCACGCTGCCCTACGTATCCAACCTCACGGGCCAGTGGATCACCCCCGAGCAGGCCACCTCGCCCGCGTACTACGCCGAGCACCTGCGCCGCGCCGTGTTGTTCGACGCCGGTGTGCGCACGCTCTCGGCCGACGCCTCGCTGCACCTGCTGGAGGTGGGCCCGGGCCGCGCGCTGGCCACGCTGGCCGCCATGGCGCTGGGCCCGCAGGGCGCGCGGCGTGTGGCCGCTTCGCTGGGCGGCGCGCGCGAGGCGAAGCAAGAAGCGCCGGCCGCGCTGGACGCGGCGGGCCGCCTGTGGCTCGCGGGCGTGGCGCTGGACTGGGCCGGCCTGCACGGCGGGCACCCCGCGCGCCGCGTGCCCCTGCCCACCTACCCCTTCGAGCGCCAGCGCTGCGCGATCGATGCGCCCGCGCCGGTGCCCGCGCCGGCCGCCAGCGCGCCGGCTGCGAAGCCGGGCGAGGCCCAGGGCCTGGCCTTCAGCCGCGACGTGGCCGACTGGCTCTACGCGCCCACCTGGTCGCGCGCGCCGCGCAACCGCGTGGCCGGGCTGTCGGGCACCTGGCTGATCGCCGGTGGGGCCGAAGCGCTGGCCGAGGCGCTGGCGCGCCAGGTCGGCGACGCCGGTGGCCGCGCCGTGCGCATCGCCTCGCCGGCCGAGGCCGAGGCCGCCGTGGCCCAGGCCCGCGCGGCCGGTCAGCCGGTGGCGGGCGCCTTCGCGCTGTGGGGCCTGCAGGCGCACGAGGGCAGCGACACAGAGGCCACCCAATGGCTGCACCACGCGCCCGTGGCGCTGGCCGCCGCGCTGGCGCCCACGGCCCGCGAGCCGGTGCGGGTGATCCTGGCCACGGCCGGCGCGCACAGCGTGCTGGGCGAGGCGGTGGCGCGCTCGGCGGCCGCACTCGCCATCGGCCCGGTGCTGGCCCTGCCCCTGGAAATGCCGGGCCTGCGCCTGCGCCAGCTCGACCTGGAGGCCACGGGCGCCGCATCCGCCGAGTCGGCGGCGCAGGGCCTGCTGGACGAAGCCCTGGCGCGCGACGAGGAAGACATGGTGGCGCGCCGCCAGGGCCAGCGCTGGCTGCGCCGCCACGAGCGCACCGCTTTGCCCGCCGTGGGCGCCGACGCCCTGCCATTGCGCGAAGGCGCGGTGGTGCTGATCACCGGCGGCCTGGGGGGCATGGGCCTGGCCATCGCGCAGCGCCTGGCCGAGCGGCGCCGCGCGCGCCTGCTGCTCACCGCGCGCACCGCGCTGCCGCCGCGCGCCGGCTGGGACGCCTGGCTGGCCACGCACGGCGGCGATGACCGGCACGCCCAGACCATCACGGCGCTGCGCGCCATCGAGGCCGCGGGCGGCGAGGTGGAGCTGGCCCAGGCCGACGCCGCCGACGCCACGGCCATGGCCGCCGCCGTGCAGGCCGCACGCGCGCGCTGGGGCCGCATCGACGCCGTGGTGCACGCGGCCGGCGTGGCCGGCGAAGGCGCGCTGTCGGCGCTGAAGACGCCCGAGTCCATCGAGGCCGTGCTCGCGCCCAAGCTCGGCGGCCTGCGCGTGCTGCGCGAGCTGCTGGCCGAGACGCCGCTGGAGCTGGTGGTGCTGATGAGCTCCATCAACGCCGTGCTGGGCGCGCCCGGCGTGGCCGACTACGCCTCGGCCAACGCCGTGCTCGACGCCTTCGCCGAATCGGCCGAGGCGCCGCCGGCCTGGCGGCGCGTGGTGGCCTTCGACTGGGGCGCCTGGCGCGAGGTCGGCATGGCCGCGAAGCTGGAGGTGCCCGCCTGGCGCCGCGCCGCCTGGGACGCTTATCTGGCCCAGGCCATCGGCACGGCCGACGGCCTGGACGCCTTCGAGCGCGTGCTCGCCAGCGAGCTGCGCCGCGTGGTGGTGGTGCCCTACGACCTGCCGCAGGCCTTGTCGCTGGCGCGCTCGGCCGCGCTGAACCCGCCGATCGAGGCGCCGCGCGCCGAGGCGGCGGCGCGCGGCACCGCGCTGGAGGGACAGGCGGCGCCGGCGCGTGCCGCGAATGCCGACGACCCGCCGCCGGGCGATGTGCAGGCCCGCCTGGCCGCCATCTGGGTGGAGCTGCTGGGCGTGGACCGCGTGGCCGCGCACGACGACTTCTTCCACCTGGGGGGACACTCCCTGCTGGCCACGCGGGTGCTCGCGCGCATCCGCGAATCGCTCGGGGTGCAGCTGGCGCTGCGCGACATGTTCGACGCGTCCACCCTGCAGGCCCTGGCGCAGCGGGTGCAGGAGGGCCTGGCCACGACCGAAGCCAACGACGACGATCGGGAGGAGATCGAGTTTTGAATGCGCGAGAACTGCTGCACCGGCTGGAGGGGCTGGGTGTGGATCTGGAGGTGGCCGAAGGCCGGTTGCGCGTGAGCGCCAGCCGCGGCCGGCTCGACGATGGGCTCAAGGCCGACATCGCCGCGCACAAGGCCGAGCTGATGGCGCTGCTGGCCGAGCGCGGCGCGGTGGCGCACACGGGGCAGGCGCCGAGGGCCGACGAGGCGCCGCGCGCCCGCGTGGCGCACGATGGCCTGCTGCCGCTCTCGCTGTTCCAGGAGCGCCTGTGGATCCTGCAGCAGCTGGAGCCCGAGAGCACCACCTACCTGCTGGCCCTGGCCTGGCCCGTGCGCGGCGAGGTGCCGCGCGAGCAGCTGCTGGCCGCCGTGCAGCGCGTGCACGCGCGCCACCTCGGCCTGCGCGTGCACTTCGTGCAGGAGGACGGCGTGCCCGGCGCGCGCCGCGTCGAGGTGCCGCCCGTGACCGTGCACGACCTGCGCCACCTGCCGGCCGGCGAGCGCCTGGCCGCCGTGCAGGCCGCGCGGGAGCGCGCGGTGCACACGCCCATCGACCTGTCGCGCCAGACCCCGCTGCGCTTCGAGCTGCTGGACTTCGCGCCCGACGGCTACGGGCTGATCGTGGCGGCCCACCACATCGCGGTGGACGCCTGGTCGCTGCAGATCCTGCTGCGCGAGCTGGCGCGGGAGCTGCAGTCGCCGGCGCCCGAGCCGCACGGCGGGCCCGCGCGCCTGCAGTACGCCGACTACGCCGCCTGGCAGCGCGAGCACCAGCGCCCCGAGGCCATCCGCGCCGACCTCGACTGGTGGGACGACGCCCTCAAGGGCGCGCCGCCCACCTCCATGTTCCCGCCCGATCTGCCGGCCAGCGACGCGCCCGCGCGCGGCGCCACGGTGGACTTCGAGTTCGACGCCACCTTCAGCGCCGCGCTCAAACGCTGGGTGCAGGAGCGCCACGCCACCGTCTACATGGCTTTCCTGGCCGCCGGCGCCGCGCTGCTGCGCGCGCACACGGGGCAGGGCGACGCGCTCATCGGCAGCCCCATGGGCGTGCGCGAGCGCGCCGAGTTCGAGGACCTCATCGGCCCCTTCGTGAACCTGCTGGTGATCCGCCTGCGCCTGGCCGACGACCCCAGCTTCAGCGAGCTGCTGCGGCGCGCGCGCGGCGCGCTGCTGGACGCGCACGCGCACCGCGAAACCCCCTTCGAGGCCGTGGTGGAGCGCGTGCGCCCGGTGCGCAGCTTCCAGCACTCGCCGCTGTTCCAGCTGGCGGTGGTCTACCACCAGGCCGCCACCGCGCCCGAGCAGGGCGACGTGGTGGTGCACAGCGGCGGCGCGCTCAACGAGATCACCTGGTTCGCGCGCGAGCACGAGGGCCGCATCCTGTGCAGCCTGGAATACCGCAGCGACCTGTACTCCGCCGCCCACATGCAGCGCCTGGCCTCGCAGCTGCAGGTGCTGCTGCGCGCCGCGCTGGCGCAGGGCGAGGCGCCGATCAGCCGCCTGCCCCTGCTCACCGACGGCGAGCGCCGGCAACTGCTGGTGGACTTCAATGACACCGCGCGCGCGCTCGACACCGCGCCCTTCGCGCGCCAGTTCGAGCGCCAGGCGGCGAGCGCACCCGGGCGCACCGCCGTGGGCTTCGAGGGCGAATCGCTGAGCTACGGCGAGCTCAACCGCCGCGCCAACCAATGGGCGCGCCACCTGCGCGGCCTGGGCGTGGCCGCGGGTGTGCGCGTGGGCGTGTGCATCGAACGCTCGCTGGACATGCTGGTGGCCTTGCTCGCCGTGCAGAAGGCCGGCGGCGCCTACGTGCCGCTGGACCCGGGCTTTCCCGCCGATCGCCTGGCCTACATGCTGGACGACAGCGGCGCCACCGTGCTGCTCACCACCGGCGAGGCCGCCGACGCGGTGGACCCGCCGCCCGGCGTGCGGCTGTTCGACCCCGCGCGCGAGGCCGGCGCGCTGGCGGCGCTCGACGGCGGCGACCTCGACGGCACGCCCGCGCCGGGCGACCCGGTCTACGTGATCTACACCTCCGGCTCCACCGGCCGCCCCAAGGGCGTGGTGGTGTCGCACGGCGGGCTGAGCAACTTCCTCGGCGCCATGCGCCAGGCGCCCGGCCTCGCGGCCGAGGACGTGCTGGCGGCCATCACCACCATCTCCTTCGACATCGCGGGCCTGGAGCTCTACCTGCCGCTCCTGGTGGGGGCGCGCGTGGAACTGCTCTCGCGCGACACCGCGAGCGACGGGCCCTCGCTGATCGAGGCCTTGCGGGCCAGCGGCGCCACGGTGCTGCAGGCCACGCCCGCCAGCTGGCGTTTGCTCGTCGAATCGGGCTGGACCGGTTCGCCCGCGCTGCGCGCCTTCTGCGGCGGCGAAGGCCTGCCGCGCGAGCTGGCCGACGCGCTGCTCAGCCGCGTGGGCGAGTTGTGGAACCTCTACGGTCCCACCGAGACCACCATCTGGTCCACCGCCGAACGCGTGGCGCCGTCGCCCGCGGTGGTGGGCATCGGCCGGCCCATCGCCAACACCCAGGTCTACGTGCTCGACGCGCACCAGCAGCCCCTGCCCGTGGGCGTGCCCGGCGAGCTGTGGATCGGTGGCGCGGGCGTGGCCCTGGGCTACCACGGGCGGCCCGAGCTCACGGCCGAGCGCTTCGTGGCCGACCCTTTCGCGGCACAGGCCGGCGCGCGCCTCTACCGCACCGGCGACCTCGCGCGCTGGGACGCCGAGGGCCGGCTGCACCACCTGGGCCGGCTCGACCACCAGGTGAAGATCCGCGGTTTTCGCATCGAACTGGGCGAGATCGAGGCCCGCCTGGCCACGCACGAGGCCGTGCGCCAGACCGTGGTGATGGGCCGCGAGGCCGCGCCCGGCGACCTGCGCCTGGTGGCCTACATCGTCTTCGCGCCCGGCGCCGACCTCACCGCCAGCGACGTGCGCCGCCACCTGCGCCGCGACCTGCCCGACTACATGATCCCTTCGGTGGTGGCGGCGGTGGACGCGATCCCGCTCACGCCCAACGGCAAGGCCGACCGCGCCGCGCTGCCCGACCCGTTCAAGAACGCGGTGCAGGCCGCGCGGCATTACGTGGCGCCCGAGGGCGGCCCCGAGCAGACCATGGCCGAGATCTGGCGCGACATCCTGCGCGTGGAGCGCGTGGGCGCCGAGGACAACTTCTTCGAGCTCGGCGGTCACTCGCTGCTCTCGCTGCGCGTGGTGCTGGCGGTGGAGCAGAAGCTGGGCTGGCGCATGGACGCGCGCACGCTGTTCTTCCAGAACCTGCGGCAGGTGGTGGCCTCGGCCGCGGCTGGAAAGGGCGTGGTCAAGGCATGACACCCCTGTACTTCGGCGAGCGGTCGCGCCGCCTGTTCGGCCTCTACACCCCCGCGCGCGCCAGCGGTGGCCGCGCGCGCGGCGCCGTGCTGTGCGCGCCCTGGGGCCCCGAGTACCTGCGCGCGCACCGCAGCATGGCCCAGCTGGGCAAATGGCTCAGCGAGGCCGGCGTGCACGTGCTGCGCTTCGACTGCCACGGCACCGGCGACTCGGCCGGCGACATGGTCGACGCGCGCATCGACGGCTGGACAGACGACGTGATGACCGCCATCGACGAACTGAAGGACACGGCGGGCCTGCAGCGCGTGACCCTGGTGGGCCTGCGCCTGGGCGCCACGCTCGCGGCGCGCGCGGCCACGAAGCGCCGCCGCGACGTGGACGGCCTGGTGCTGTGGGACCCGGTGCTCAGCGGGCGCGAGCACCTGGCCGAACTGCGCGCGCTGCACGAACAGACCCTGCGCACGCGCGGCCTGAGCGCGGGGCCGTCGGAGCTGCTGGGCTTTGCGCTGAGTGAGGCGCTGGTGCGCGACATCGAGGCCATCGACTTGTTGAACCCCATGCCCAGCTGGCCCGCGCGCAGCCTGGCCGTGGTGAGCGAAGCGCGCGAGGCCTGGGGCGCGCTGGGCGCGGCGCTGCCGCCGGGCGATGGCTCGGCGCTGGAGCGCATCGATGTGCAGCCCGCCTGGCTGGAAGACCGGCACTCGGGCGCGGGGGCCGTGCCGGTGAAGCTGCTGCGCCGCGTGGTGGAGTGGACGGTGTCATGACGAGCCCCCACGCCGCCGAACAAACGCTCCTGCTCGGCCCGGCCAATGGGCTGGTCGGCGTCATCACGCCGCCGCTGCCGCCGGCGAATGGCCAGGCGCCGCGCGAAGACCCGCCCTTCGTCATCATCCTCAACGCCGGCATCATCCACCGCGTGGGCCCCAACCGCCTGCACGTGTCCCTGGCGCGGGCCCTGTCGGCCGACGGCTTCCCCGTGCTGCGCGTGGACCTGTCCGGCCTGGGTGACAGCCAGGGCCGCGAGGACGGATCGGCCCCGCTGGACGCCGCCCTGGCCGACATCCGCGACACCATCGACACCCTGCAGGCCACGCGGCAGGTGAAGCGCGTGGTGCTGGTGGGCCTGTGCTCCGGCGCGGACCATTCGGTCATCTACGCGGCCGGCGACCCGCGCGTGGCCGGTGTGGTTCTGCTGGACCCCTCGATCCCGCGCACCAAGGGCTACTACCTCAAGCACTACTCGGGCCGCCTGCTGAGCCTGCGCACCTGGAAGAACGTGGCCCTGGGCCGGCACCCCGTGTGGCAACTGCTCAAGCGCCGCGCCCACGGGGCGCCGGTGGACGAGGGCGGCGCGGCGGGCGGTGACATGGCCGCGGCCCGCCCGGCCGTGACCCTGGAACACCCCGAGGTGCGCGCCTACCTGGAAAACGCCTACGGCCGCGCCCTGGCCAACGGCGCTCAGTTCCTCACCGTGCTCACCTCCGACCGCGAACGCCAGCACAACTACCGCCGGCAGCTGCAGGACGCGTTTCCCTCTTTGGATTTCAACGGCCGCCTGCTGATCGAGTACTTCGAGCGCTGCGACCACACCTTCACCACGCTGGCGAGCCAGCAGAGGTTGGTGGGGTTGGTGAGAAGGTGGATGGGGGAGGC
>NZ_MKSS01000065.1:0-3396 GCF_001897365.1 Hydrogenophaga sp. 70-12 | reverse complement strand
TCGAGGGGGTGACGGGCAAAGCCCGGCGCGGGGGTGTTCATCAGTTCCTCACCGGCTTGCCGGTGTTGAGCATCCCGAGGATGCGTTCCTGCGTCTTGGGGTGCGTGATGAGCGCGCAGAAAGCCTGGCGCTCCAGCGTCATAAGGTACTCCTCGCTGACCAGGGTGCCAGGGTCCACGTCGCCGCCGGTAACCACGTTCGCGATCAGGCTGGCGATGTGGAAGTCGTGCTGGCTGATGAAGCCGCCGTCGCGCATGTTCACGAGCTGGCCCAGGATGGTGGCCTTGCCGTCGCGTCCGGCCACGGGGAACAGGCGCTTGTGCGGCGCGCGGTAGCCGGCGCGGAACATCGCCTTCGCTTCGTTGAGCGCGACGAACAGCAGCTCGTCCTTGTGCGGCACGATCAGATCGGACTCGAGCAGGTAGCCGATGGCGCGCGACTCGATCGCGCTGGTGCCGACCTTGGCCATGGCGGCCGCCGTGAAGCCCTCGGTGAGGAACGGCAGCAGGTCCTTGCCGGTGGAGCTGGCCGCGTTCTCGGCCGCGCGGCGCGCCACGTAGGTGAGGCCGCCCGCGCCCGGGATCAGGCCCACGCCCACCTCCACCAAGCCGATGTAGCTCTCCATGTGCGCGACGCGCCGGCCGCTGTAGACGGCCAGCTCGCAGCCACCGCCCAGCGCCATGCCACGGATGGCCGAGACCACGGGCACGCTGGCGTAGCGCAGGCGCAGCATGGTCTGCTGCATGAAGCCCTCGGCGTCCTCGATGGCGGCCACGCCCACGGCCAGGAAGGCCGGCAGCATGGCCTGCAGGTCGGCGCCCACGCTGAAGGGCTCGTCGCCCGACCACACCACCAGGCCCTGGTACTGCGCCTCGGCGAGTTCCACCGCCTGCATCAGGCCCTCGCAAACCTCGGGGCTGATCGCGTGCATCTTGGTCTTGATGCTGGCGATCAGGACCTCGTTGTCGAGCGTCCAGAGCCGCACCGCGTCGGTTTCCTCGACGGTGGTGCCGGCATTGGCGAAACGCGGGCCCGCCTCGCCGAGCAGCAGCTCGGGGAAAGGCTGACGCTGGTAGACCGGCAGTTCACGGCGCGCCTCGAACACGCCCTTGGTGGGGTTCCACGAACCCTGGGCGGTGTGCACGCCGCCGGCCTCGGCCACCGGGCCCTTGAACACCCAGTCGGGCAGCGGCGCCGTCGACAGCGCTTTGCCGGCGTCGATGTCCTCCTGGACCATCTTCGCCACCTCCAGCCAGCCGGCTTCCTGCCACAGCTCGAAGGGACCCTGCTTCATGCCGAAGCCCCAGCGCATGGCCAGGTCCACGTCGCGCGCGGTGTCGGCGATGTTCGCCAGGTGCACGGCCGCGTAGTGGAAACCGTTGCGCAGGATGGCCCAGAGGAACCGGCCCTGAGGACCTGTGCTGTCCTTCAGCAGGCGCAGGCGCTCGGCCGCGGGCTTCTTGAGCATGCGGCCATAGACCTCGTCGGCCTTCTCGCCCGAGGGCACGTAGTCGCCGCTCGCCAGGTCGAAGCGCTGGATGTCGCGGCCCACCTTCCTGAAGAAGCCGGCCTTGGTCTTCTGGCCGAGGTGGCCCTTGTCGAGCAGGGCCTTGAGCACGGGCGGCGTGCCGAAGCTGCCGTAGAACGGGTCGCTCTCGGCGCTCAGGTTGTCCTGCAGGGTCTTGATGACGTGGGCCATGGTGTCCAGGCCCACCACGTCGGCGGTGCGGAAGGTGCCGCTGCTGGCGCGGCCCAGGCGCTTGCCGGTGAGGTCGTCCACGACGTCGAACGTCAGGCCGTGGTTTTCCACCTCCTTCATCGTGGCCAGCATGCCGGCAATGCCGATGCGGTTGGCGATGAAGTTGGGCGTGTCCTTGGCGCGCACCACGCCCTTGCCCAGGCCGCTGGTCACGAAGGTTTCGAGCTGGTCCAGGATCAGCGGCTGCGTCGCCGGCGTGGCGATCAGCTCCACCAGCACCATGTAGCGCGGCGGGTTGAAGAAGTGGATGCCGCAGAAGCGCGGCTGGATGGCCTCGGGCAGCGCCTCGCTCAGCGCCGTGATCGACAGGCCCGAGGTGTTGGACGCCACGATGGCGTGCGGGGCGACGTGCGGCGCGATCTTCTGGTACAGGTCGCGCTTCCAGTCCATGCGCTCGGCTATGGCCTCGATGACCAGGTCGCACTCGCCCAGCAGGGGCATGTGATCCTCGTAGTTGGCCGCGACGATGAGGTCGGCGTCGGCGGCCACGCCGAGGGGCGAGGGCTTGAGCTTCTTCAGGTTCTCGATCGCCCGGGTGACGATGCCGTTCTTCGGGCCTTCCTTCGCGGGAAGATCGAAGAGCACGACAGGCACCTTGGCGTTGACGAGATGGGCGGCGATCTGCGCGCCCATCACGCCCGCGCCGAGCACGGCGACTTTTCTGACGTTGAATCGGTTCATTGAGAGTACTTTCCTTGGCGGGCTAGCTGTTGCGCCTCGCACGAGGGGGAGTGGTCGAGGGACACCGAGGAACCGGCTGTGCCGGACCTCTGGTGTCGCCCCCTTGAGGGGGTCGCGCGAAGCGCGGCAGGGGTGTCATTCCATTCTTTGCCAGACCTGGGTTCGGAAGAAGGGGCCGATGTAGCCGCGCATCTCAAGTTGCGCGCCGCCATTGACGGGCTTGAGGCGCGCGCGGTAGCTCTTGCCGTTGTTCGGGTCGACGATGCTGCCGCCCTCGAACACGGTCTTGTCGCTCTCGCCGGCCTTGATGCCGCGCAGGATCTCCAGGCCCACGATGGGTTTGTCCTTGCGGTCGTCGGTGCACTTGTCGCACACGCCCTTGGGGTCGCTGGCCGGGTCGAGCAACTTCTCGATGCGGCCGCTGAAGACGCCATTGTTCTCGGTGATGCGCACCAGCGACTTCTCCTTCTTGGTGTCGTCGTCGATGGTCTTCCACAGGCCCGCGGGCGTCATCTGCGCGTGGGCCAGGCCGGCCAGGGCCAGCAGGGAAACGGCGATCGTGGTCTTGAGCAACATGGCGGTCTCCTGGTTGAACGGCGATCGATCAGGCGAGGGCTTCGTTGGTGTCCATCAGGACCCGGCTGCCCGATCGCGCCAGTCGCATCAGCGTGGCCGTCTCGGGGAACAGCTTGGCGAAGTAGAAGCGCGCGGTCTGCAGCTTGGCGGCGTAGAACGGGTCGCTGCTGCCGCCGTCGATGGCGCGTTGCGCGGCCTGGGCCATGCGCGCGAAGAAGTAGGCGAACACCAGGTGGCCGGCCACGCGCAGGTAAGGCACGGCGGCCGCGCCCACCTCATCGGGGTTCTGCAGGCCCTTGAAGCCGATCTCGGTGGTGAACTTGGTCATCTGCTCGCCCAGGTAGGCCAGCGGGTTGATGAACTCGGCCATCTTCTCGTTC
>NZ_MKSS01000064.1:0-19854 GCF_001897365.1 Hydrogenophaga sp. 70-12 | reverse complement strand
CCGCCGCCTTCGGCGCGCAGCGCCGCCAGGCCCTGGGCGATGTGCGCGTGCAGCGTCTCGCGCGGCAACTGCATGGCCGCGGCGGTGGGGAACACCAGCACGCCGATCTCGTCGCGGTCGTGGCCGGTGATGACCACATCCTGCGCGTGCGGCGCCAGGGCCGAGACCACGCGCAGGCGCAGCGTGCCCACCGACACCCAGGTGCCGGTGGTGAGCTTGAAGTCTTCGGCCACGCGGCCGTTGAACACCACGCCCTGTTCGGGCCGCTGGGCATCGGCCAGGAAACCGGCGTCGCCGATGCGGTAGTAGCCCTCTTCGTCGAAGGCCTGGGCGCTCAGCTCGGGCGCGTGGCGGTAGCCGGGGAAGATGTTCACGCCGTGGATGCGCAGCTCCAGCTTCTCGCCGTTGGGCACGAACTTGAGCGACACGCCGGGCAGCACGCCGCCGATGACGCCCGCGCGCTCCATGCGCCAGTGCGCGCTGGTCACCGCCGGCGCGGTCTCGGTGGAGCCCCAGGAGGTGGTGAGCCAGATCTCGCGGCCCAGCACGCGTTTGGCCAGGGCCTGCAGCCTTTCCCAGCTGGCCTGCGGCAGCGCAGCGCCGGCGTAGAAGACCGCGCGCAGGCGTTCCAGCACGCGCCGCGCCAGCGCCTCGTCGGCCTCCAGCAGGGGCATGGCCATGTCGAAGCCGCGCGGCACATTGAACCAGATGGTGGGCTGCACCTCGGCCAGGTTGGCCACGGTCTTGTCCACCAGCCCGGGCGCGGGCCGGCCTTCGTCGATGACCAGGGTGCCGCCGTGGCACATCACCATGTGCAGGTTGTGGTTGCCGCCGAAGGTGTGGCTCCAGGGCAGCCAGTCCACCAGCACGGGCTTCTCGCGCTCCAGGAAGCGCCAGGCCTGCGCGATCATGCGCTGGTTGGCGCACAGCATGCGGTGTGTGTTGATGACCACCTTGGGCGTGCCGGTGGAGCCCGAGGTCAGCAGGTACTTGGCCGTGGTGTCGGGCGTGATGGCCTCGAAGGCCGCGCGCACCGCGGGCGTTTCCGGCGTGGCCAGCAGGCGCTCGAAGGGGATCGCGCCGGGCAGGGCGTCGGCGCCCTGGCTCAGCACCACGGGCACGTCCAGGCCGCTGCTGGCGATGGCCGGGCCATAGACCGCGGCGTCCGAGGCATAGACCAGGGCCGGCTGCAGCGTGCGCAGGATGCCGTGCACCTTCTCGTGGTCTTTGGTGAGGCGGCAGTAGGCGCTGGAGACGGTGCAACTGGCGCGGCCGATGTGCTGCGTGGCCAGCACCAGCAGCAGGTGGTCGATGGCGTTGTCCGACAGCACCACCACGGGCGCGTCGGGGGCCAGGTTCATGTCCAGCAGGGCTTGGGCCACACGGCCCACCTGGGCGCGCAGCTCGGCCCAGTTCAGGCGGCGCCAGCCGGTGGGGGTGCGTTCGGCCAGCGCGGGCGCGTCGGGCGTGCGCGCGGCCCAGTCCTCCAGCCATTCGCCGATGCAGCGCGCGTAGTCGCCCAGGGGTTCGGGCGAGCGCAGGACGAAGCTGCCGTCGGCCCGGTGCTCCACCGTGGCGGCGGGTGGGGCCAGCCACGCCGGGTCGTTCAGCCAGTCGAGAGGATTGTTCATGTCTCCATACAGATATGTATGTTTCATAACGAATCCTAGCGAGGGTTTCTACTGGGTTAGTACAGGGTTTATCCCTATCTCCATACATTTCTGTATGGAAGATTCGCGGGGCGCCGCCGATAGAATTTCCGCGTGAGTTCCGGCGCCGCTTCTCCCGCCAGCCCCGCGCGCAAGTCCCGTGGGGCGGGCGAGGCCGCGCGCGCTCCGCTCACGCCCGACACCTGGATCGAGGCCGCCACCGGGGTGCTGGTGGACCAGGGCATCGACCACGTGCGGGTGGACCTGCTGGCGCAGCACCTGGGCGTCACGCGCGGCAGCTTCTACTGGCATTTCAAGGACCGCGAGGACCTGCTGCGCCGCGTGCTGCAGGCCTGGCGCGAAACGGCCACCGAGAACCTTACGGTGCGCCTGGAGTCGGCGAACGAGGACCCGATGGAACAGTTGCGCGGTGTGCTGTCGCTGCCGTTCCGGGGCCGGGCGGCGGCGCGTGCCGCGCGCATCGAGCTGGCGATCCGCGCCTGGGCGCGGCGCGACCAGATGGCGCGCTTCGCGGTCGACGAGGCGGATTCGAGCCGCATCGGCTACATCGCACAGCTGTTCTCGGCCCTGGGTTTTCCGGTGGTGGAGGCGCGCTCGCGGGCCTTCCTGCTGTACAGCTACGTGGTGTCGGAGTCGCTGATGCCCACGCTGAGCACCCCGGCGCAGAAAGACGACCGGCGCCGCTTCGCCGAGCGCTTGTTCACGCAGAAGCTGGGCGCGGCGGGCTGATGTGCGTCGGCCAGCAGGCCCGCGCCGCAACCCCAAGCTTGGTCGGTCTACCGCCGGAACAGCCGGTGCACCTGCTCCCGTATCCACATCTGCGCCGGGTCGTTCGCCGTGCTGCTGTGCCACACCAGGCGCACTTCGTAGTCGGGTGAGCTGTCGTGCGGCAGCTCCCACACGCGCATGTCGTGGCGCCGGCTCAGGTTGTCGGCGTACATCTGCGGCACGATGGTGAGCAGGTCGGTGCTGAGCGCCAGATCGGGCAGGGCGCCGAAGTGGCGCGCGCGCAGCACGATGCGGTCCGACAGGTTCAGGCGCACCAGCATCTTCTCCACGCTGCCATGGAAGGTGGCCGTGGGCGAGGCCACCACCAGCGGGGCGCTGGCCAATTGTTCGGGCGTGAGCCGCCCGCTGGCGCGGCCTGCGGACGGGCGCCAACCGCCGGAGCTCATGGCCACGTAGTGTTCGCGGAACAGCAGGTCGGCGCGGATGCCGCGGTGGCGCGGGTTGAGGATGCCGATGGCGAAGTCGATCTCGCGCGCCTCCAGCGCGCCAGCCAGGTCTTCGGCGGCCACGGCCACGTTGGACAGCCGGGCGTGCGGCGCCTGCTCGCGCAGCGCGGCGGCCAGCGGGGGCATGAACATCATCTCGCCCAGGTCGGACAGGGAGGTCTTCCAGTGCACCTCGCTGCGCGCGGGGTCGAAGGCCTCGTGCACGCTCATGGTCGATTCGAGGCGCTGGAGCAGCTCGGTGACCTCGGGGGCGATGCGCTCACACACGCGCGTGGGTTTCAGGCCGCCAGGGGTGCGCACGAAGAGCTCGTCGTCGAGGTGGCCGCGCAGGCGGGCGAGGGCGCTGCTGGTGGCGGATTGGGACAGCGACAGCGCCTTGCCGGCCGCCGTGACCGAACCGGTGCGGTGGATGGCGGCGAGCACGCGAAGCAGGTTCAGGTCGAGCTGGCGGAAGTTCATGGCGAATGATATCCACGCTGTGGATATACCTCATCGACAGATTCGGTTGGACAGATAGGCGCGTCGCCCCTACATTGCCGCCCCAACCCGCCTTTCACACCAAGGAGACAAACGATGCAGCCCTCTCGCAAGACCCTCTTCCGCCTGGCCGCCCTGTCGGCCCTCGCCCTCGGCGCCCTGAGCGCGCAGGCGCAGGACAAGCCCGTCGAACTCAAGTTCGCGCACTGGCTGCCGGGCACGCACCCGCTGTCCAAGCTCGGCTTCGAGCCCTGGGCCAAATCGGTGGAAGCGGCCTCCAAGGGCTCGATCAAGGTGATGCTGTTCCCCGCGCAGCAGCTGGGCAAGGCCGCCGACCACTACGACATGGCGCGCGACGGCATCGCCCAGATGACCTGGGTGAACCCCGGCTACCAGGCCGGCCGCTTCCCGCTCATCGCGGCCGGCGAGCTGCCCTTCCTGCTCGGCAAGCCCGGCCCGGCCTCGGCCGCGCTGGATCAGTGGTACCGCAAGTACTCGGACAAGGAAATGAAGGACGTGAAGTTCTGCTTCGCGCACGTGCACGTGGGCACCTTCCACTCCAAGAACCCCATCACCGAACCCGGCCAGCTCAAGGGCCTGAAGATCCGCTCGGCCAACGGCACCGTGGCGCAGACCATGAGCCTGCTGGGCGCCACCAACGTGCAGGTCTCGGCGCCCGAGTCGCGCGACGCGATCCAGAAGGGCCTGGCCGACGCCATCACCTTCCCCTGGGGTTCCATCATTTCCTTCGGCATCGACAAGGCGGTGAAGTACCACAGCGACATGCGTTTCTATGCCTCCGACTTCGTCTGGGTGATGAACAAGCCCTGGTACGACGGCCTGGCCGCCGGCCAGAAGAAGGTCATCGACGATCACTGCAGCAACGAATGGGCCGGCAAGGTCGGCGCCAGCTGGGGCGACGAAGAGGACAGCGGCCGCGAGAAGCTCGAGAAGACCGCCGGCCACACGCTGGTGAAAATCTCGCCCGCGCAGATGGATGCCTGGAAGAAGGCCGTGCAGCCCGTCTACGCCGACTGGGTGAAGGCCGCTAGCGCCACCGGCGTCAACGGCCAGGCCGCGCTCGATGAGCTGCGCAAGGAGCTGGCCGCCCGCGGGGGCGCGAACTGATGAAGCGGCTGCTGTCGGCGGTCGAGACGCTGGCCGCGCTCTCGCTGCTCGTGATCGCGCTGCTGACGGCGGGCAACGTGCTCGTGCGCTACTCCTTCGGCTGGCAGGTTCCCGACTGGTTCGACGGCACGCAGATGCTGCTGGGCATCGCGATGTTCTGGGGCATCGCGCTGGCCACCTGGTACGGCAACCACATCGCGGTCGACCTGCTGTGGGAGGCGCTGGGCCCGCGCGGCAAGCGCGTCATCGACGTGCTGGCCACCGCCGTGACCCTGGCATTCCTGGTGCCGCTGGCCTGGATGGTCTGGGTCAAGGTGGGCGGCACGGGCAGCCAGGGCACCATGGACCTGCGCCTGCCGCTCAAGTGGTTCTACAGCGCGGCCGCCGTGGGCGCGACCGTGGCCGCCGTGCTGGCCGCGGTGCGCCTGGGGCTGCTGCCCTTTGGCCGCGAGGCGCACGCCGAGGCCGTCGACGAAATCACCGCAGAGGGCATTCATGGATCGTGACCTGGTGGCCCTGCTGGGCTTCGTCGGCATGTTCGCGCTGATGGCGCTGCGCGTGCCCATCGGCGTGGCCATGGGCATCGCGGGCGTGGCGGGCTTCGCCGCGCTCAGCGGCCTCACGCCTGGCCTGAACCTGCTGGCCAACGTGCCGCTGTCGGTGCTGACCGACTACAACCTCATCGTTATCCCGATGTTCATCCTGATGGGGGCCTTCGCCTCGCATTCGGGCATGAGTGCGGAGCTGTTCGCGGCTGGCCGCGCCTGGCTGCACCACCGCCGCGGCGGCCTGGCGCTGGCCTCGGTGGCGGCCTGTGGCGGCTTCTCGGCCATCAACGGTTCGTCGGTGGCCACGGCCGCCACCATGACGCAGGTGGCGCTGCCCGAGATGCGCCGCGCCGGCTACGAGCCCGGCATTTCGGCCGGTCTCATCGCGGCCGGCGGCACGCTGGGCATCATGATCCCGCCCTCGGTGATCCTGGTGCTCTACGGCATCATGACCGAGGTGGACATCACCGCGCTGTTCGCGGCCGGGGTGATACCGGGCCTGATGGCGGTCGTCTTCTACTCGGTGGTGGTGGCCATCATCGCCCGGGTGAAGCCCGAGTGGATGCCGCGGGGCGAGCGCCACGGCTGGGCCGAGCGATTCGCCAGCCTCAAGCCGCTGTGGGCCGTGGTCGTGCTCTTCGTGTTCGTGCTCGGCGGCATCTACGGCGGCCTGTTCACGGTACAGGAGGCGGCGGGCGTGGGCGCCACGGGCACGCTCGTGATCGGCATGGCGCGCGGGCGCCTGCGCTGGCCGCAGATCAAGGAGGCGCTGATCAGCGCGCTGCGCGTGTCCTCGGCCATCATGACCATCGTGGTCGGCGCCTACCTCTTCGGCTACTTCCTCACCATCACCCAGTTCACCCAAAACGCGGTGGAATTCCTGGTGAACCTGCCGATCGGGCCCTATGGCGTGCTGGCGCTCATCATGTTGGGCTACCTGGTCCTGGGCGCCGTGATGGACGAGCTGGCCATGATCCTGCTGACCGTGCCCATCGTGTTTCCCGCGATGGTGCATCTGGGCTTCGACCCGGTCTGGTTCGGCGTGATCGTGGTGATGGCGGTGACCTTCGGCATGATTTGCCCGCCCGTGGGCATGAACGTGTTCGTCATCAATTCCATTGCGCGCGACCTGTCGCTGGGGCACATCTACCGGGGCACCATGCCGTTCATCGCGGCGGACGTGGTCCGGCTGTTCATCCTCTGCGCCTTCCCCTCGCTCTCTCTCTGGCTGCCCGGCCTGCTGGCCTAGCGAGGGCCTTCCCCCGATCCGACGCCCCCCGGCCCCACGGCCGGTGGGGCCGTTCGCGTTCACCTGCGACAATCGCGCCCCTGGCCCCTGCCTCGATGGTGAAATTGGTAGACACAGCGGACTTAAACTCCGCCGCTTGCCCGCAAGGGGGCGTACCGGTTCGACCCCGGTTCGAGGCACCAGGCGCTTTCCGCGCGGGGGCCTAGGTTTTTTCCGGACAGCCCGGTAGAGTGAGTTTCCATGAGCAGCCGATACGACGCCCCTTTTGAAATCCACGTGCACGGTGACGTGCCCCTGCGCGAGGACGTGGTGTTCGAGCAGATCCAGGAGGCCCTCAAGCCCCTGTGGCAGTACGCGGGCGGCCGTTCGCTCGCGGCGGTGGCCGAGAGCAGCTACGAGGACGAGCCCGGCATCCGCTTCGACGCCGAGTCGCACACCCTGCAGATCTGCTGGACGGTCAATGGCGACGAGGACTTCCGCCAGGCCGTCGAGGACGCCTGCATGGGCCTGAACGAAATCGCCTCGGCCGGCGCGCCGCTGGAGGTGTCGTTCTACGACACCGAGTTCGACGAGGAAGACGAGAACAACGAGGACGAGGCGCGCGACGATTTCGTCATGTGCTTCGTCGGTCCCACGCCCGCGGCCATCATGCAGGTTCAGCGCGACCTGCTGGTGCAGGACGTGGTGCAGGTGATGGAGCGCCACTTCGACGCCTCGGAGCTGGGTGACGTGGTGGCCTCGATCGACAAGCTGTTCAACCAGCGCTTCGACGCCCTCGTCAGTTCCATGCAGCTGGGCAAGCCGCCGCGCGGCCACGGACCCTCGGGCCACGGCGGACCGCGCAAACCGCGGCACCTGCACTGATGCTCGCCAGCGCCCTGAACCCCGGCGTGCGCAAGCGCGAGGTGTTCGGCTGGGCGATGTACGACTTCGCCAACTCGGGCTACACCACGGTGGTGCTCACCGCCGTATTCGCCGCCTACTTCGTTGGTGGGGTGGCCGGCGGTGCCCATTGGGCCACCTTCGCCTGGACCGCCGCGCTCAGCCTGTCCAACCTGATCGTGATGTTCACCGTCCCGGCCATGGGCGCCTGGGCCGACCGGCACGCCGCCAAGAAGCGCCTGCTCATGCTCACCACCCTGGGCTGCGTGGCCGCCACGGCGGGCCTGGCCCTGGTGCAGCCCGGCGCGGTGGCGCTGGGCGTGGTGCTCATCGTGCTGTCCAACGTCTGCTACGCCTGGGGCGAATCGTTCATCGCGGCCTTCCTGCCCGAGATCGCCCGGCCGGAGGCCATGGGCCGGGTGAGTGGCTGGGGCTGGAGCCTGGGCTACGTGGGCGGCATGCTCACGCTGGGCCTGTGCCTGGCCTACGTGCTGTGGGCCCAGGCCCAGGGGCAGAAGGCGGGGCAGTTCGTGCCCGTCACCATGATCGTCACCGCCGCCATCTTCGGTCTGGCTTCGCTGGTCACGCTGTCGCTGCTGCGCGAGCGCGCCCAGCCCCAGGCCGGCCGCGAGGGCGGCTGGCGCGCCTCGCTGCGCCGGCTGCGCGCCACCTTCCAGCAGGCACGCCACTACCGCGACTTCATGTGGCTGCTGGCCTGCACGGCGGCCTACCAGGGCGGCGTGGCTGTGGCCGTGGCGCTGGCGGCGATCTACGCCGAGCAGGTCATCGGCTTCGCGCAGCAGGAAACCATGGCGCTGATCTTCGTGCTCAACGTCGCGGCCATGGCGGGGGCCTTCGCCTTCGGTTACGGGCAAGACCGCCTGGGCCACAAGCTCGCGCTGAGCCTCACCCTGCTGGGCTGGATCGCCACCTGCGTGATCGCCGCGCTCAGCACCACCAAGGGCATGTTCTGGTACGCCGCCGCCATCGCGGGCCTGTGCATGGGCTCCAGCCAGTCGGCCGGACGCGCCATGGCCGGCATGCTGGCGCCGCCCGCGCAGCTGGCCGAATTCTTCGGGCTGTGGACCTTCGCCGTGCGTGTGGCCAGCATCGTGGGGCCGCTCAGCTACGGCGCCATCACCTGGATGACCGGTGGCAACCAGCGCCTGGCCATCGTGTCCACCGCCGTGCTGTTCGCGCTGGGACTGCTGCTGCTGCTGCCGGTGAACATGCGGCGCGGGCGCGAGGCCGCGCTCACCGCGCCGAGCACCGCTCAGCTCTGAGGCGACCGCACCTCGGCCGGCAGGTTCAGCCACTGCCGCGTGGCGCGCCGCAGCGATTCCGGATGGCCGGTGCTGCGCCACGTTGGCGAGGGCAGGGCCTCGCCGCTCCCTGGCCCGGCGCCCGGCAGCAGGTGCCGCGCGCGGCGCGCCACCGCTTCGGCCGGATCGATCAACGCGATCGGCCCCTCGCTGGCGGCCAGCCAGGCCTCGCGCACCAGCGGGTAGTGCGTGCAGCCCAGCACCAGGGTGTCGATGGCCGGGGCTTCGTCCAGCAGCGCCCGCAGGTGGCGGTGGCACAGTGCCCGCGCGAGCGCTTCGTCGCCGCGTTCGATGGCATCGGCCAGGCCGTCGGCCGCGCGCTCATGCACGCTCGGCCCGCCTGCCGCGCCCGCCAGGCAGGCCGAGCGCAAGGCCTGGTAGCGCGCGCTGTTCAGCGTGGCGCGCGTGGCGACGACGCCCACGCGTCCGCTGCGCGTGGCGGCCAGGGCCGGGCGCACGGCGGGCTCGATGCCCACGATGGGCAGGTCGGGGTGCTCTTGCCGCAGCGCGTCGATGGCCACGGCGGTGGCCGTGTTGCAGGCCAGCACCAGCAGGTCCAGGGGCTCGCAGGCCCGCCAGTCGCGCACGAGGGCGGTGACGCGCCCCCGCAGCGCCTCGGGGGGCCGCTCGCCGTAGGGCGCCCAGGCGTTGTCGGCCAGGTAGCTCAGGTGGGCGCCGGGCAACGCCGCGCGCAGGGCGCGCCAGACGCTCAGCCCGCCGACGCCGCTGTCGAAGACGCCGACGGCGGTGACGGGCGAGCCGCTCAAACGCTGGCCAGTGCGATGCCCTTGAACTCGCCCGAGGCGATGCGCTGGCTCCACTCGGCCGGGCCGGTGATGTGCGCGCTGGTGCCGCCGGCGTCCACGGCCACGGTCACGGGCATGTCGACCACGTCGAACTCGTAGATGGCTTCCATGCCGAGGTCTTCGAAGCCCACCACCTTGGCCGTCTTGATGGCCTTGGACACGAGGTAGGCCGCACCGCCCACGGCCATGAGGTAGGCGCTCTTGTGCTGCTTGATCGCCTCGATGGCGACCGGGCCGCGCTCGGCCTTGCCGATCATGGCGATCAGGCCGGTCTTCTCCAGCATCATGCCGGTGAACTTGTCCATGCGCGTGGCGGTGGTGGGGCCGGCGGGGCCCACGGCCTCGTCGCGCACCGGGTCCACCGGGCCCACGTAGTAGATGACGCGGTTGGTGAAGTCCACCGGCAGCTTCTCGCCCTTGGCCAGCATGTCCTGGATGCGCTTGTGCGCGGCGTCGCGGCCGGTGAGCATCTTGCCGTTGAGCAGCAGGGTCTGGCCGGGCTTCCAGCTGGCCACTTCTTCCTTGGTGAGGGTGTCCAGGTTGACGCGCGTGCTCTTGTTGTAGTCGGGCGCCCAGTGCACGTCGGGCCACAGGTCCAGGCTGGGCGCGTCCAGGTAGGCGGGGCCGCTGCCGTCGAGCACGAAGTGCGCGTGGCGCGTGGCCGCGCAGTTGGGGATCATGGCCACGGGCTTGCTGGCCGCGTGGGTGGGGTACATGGCGATCTTCACGTCCAGCACCGTGGTCAGGCCGCCCAGGCCCTGCGCGCCGATGCCCAGGGCGTTGACCTTCTCGTGCAGCTCCAGGCGCAGCTCTTCCACCTGCGTCAGCTTCTCACCCTTGGCGGCCTTGGTCTGCAGCTCGTGCATGTCGATGTCGTCCATGAGCGACTGCTTGGCCATCAGCATGGCCTTCTCGGCCGTGCCGCCGATGCCGATGCCCAGCATGCCCGGCGGGCACCAGCCCGCGCCCATGGTGGGCACGGTCTTGAGCACCCAGTCCACCAGCGAGTCGCTGGGGTTGAGCATCACGAACTTGCTCTTGTTTTCGCTGCCGCCGCCCTTGGCGGCGACGGTCACGTCAACGGTATTGCCCGGAACGATCTCGGTGAAGATGACCGCGGGCGTGTTGTCCTTGGTGTTCTTGCGCGCGAACTGCGGGTCGGCCACCACGCTGGCGCGCAGGGTGTTGTCGGGGTGGTTGTAGCCTCGGCGCACGCCTTCGTTGATGGCGTCGTCCAGGCTGCCGCTGAAGCCCTCGAGCCGCACGTCCATGCCGATCTTGAGGAAGACGTTGACGATGCCGGTGTCCTGGCAGATCGGCCGGTGGCCGGTCGCGCTCATGCGGCTGTTGGTGAGGATCTGCGCGATGGCGTCCTTGGCCGCGGGACTCTGTTCGCGCTGGTAGGCGCGGGCCAGGTGGGCGATGTAGTCGGCGGGGTGGTAGTAGCTGATGTACTGCAGCGCACCGGCGATCGATTCGATGAGGTCGTCGGCCTTGATGGTGGTGGGCATGGTCGGTCGTGGGCTGGGGGGTGGATAACTTGGGGATTATCCCTCTGCGGAAATGGGCGCGCAGGCCGGGGGCCAGGCCGCCCCTTGGCGCTGGCTAGCATGCCGCGCATGCATCCACTTGTCCCTCCGGCCATGCGCGCGCAGGTGTCGGCGGCCGTCGCCCTGCCGGACGGGCTGCTGGCGCAGGCGCGCGCCGCCTACCTGGGGTTGGAAAAGGACGGTCTGGCGAAGCATCCCGACGAGCTTGCCGACTGCATCCGCGCGTTCAGGCACGCGGTCGAAGCGCGGTGCGCCGCCGCCTCAGGTCCGCCGGCGCCAGAACAGTGACACCGAGGCCAGGTAACGAAGCATCTTCATGAGCGACGACCGGCCTTCCGCGGTGGCGAAGGAATAGAACATCACGATCAGCAGCAACCAGGGCATGTAGTAGATCCACAGCTGCGCGCACCAGCCCGGCATGAAGCGAAAGACAGAGTCCAGCAGCAACAGGGGCAGGAGAAGGAGGGCGATCAGGTTGAGCGCCAGGGTCGCGATCCGGGTGACCACCGTGGCCGGGCGGTCGTGGTCCTTGTGGATCGCCACCTCGGCAATGGCGCCGTGCAGCACGGCGCCCGCCACTTCGGGCAGTTGATCGCCTGTTTGGGAGTAGATGATGTCCAGCTCGATGGAGTCCTTGGGGTTGAGCCGGTCAAACTCCAGGCGGATGCTGGCCTCATTCGGCACCGGCAAGGCCCTCCAGCCCGATGACTCGCTGCGCCGCTCGGACATGGCAAGGATGGCCAGGGCATTTTTCAGCTGGAGCTTCAGGGGTGTCGCCACGAGGTTGCTGGCGATCTGGTGCGGCCCCTTGGCCACGAAGCGGACCCGCAGCCGGCTGGCCTCCTGAACCTCCACCCCGTTGACCGTGATGTTGAGTGATTGGGCCGTGGACGAACTGTCGACAAAGATCTCGTCCGAGATGACCTCCCAATGCAGCTCTTTCGTGCGGATGGAGCGCACATAGAAGTAATACGAGATGAGCGCCGAGGCGACGACGCCGAGGATGAAGGCGCCCAGTGTGCTGCCGAGGTAGTACTCGATCCCGGCGATGAAGGGGCGATTGGGGTCGTAGGGCCGGCGGCTGACGTCAAGGTCGTACTTCAGGCTGGTGGGGTCCTTCGCGCCCAATTCTTCCGCCGGGATCAGCACGAAATGCTCAGGCGCCTGGGACGCCCGGAAGGTGAACACCGCGGAGCGGTCTTGGCGGCTGACATCGTCTTGCCAGGTGATGACCTGGTTCTTGTCGTCCAGCATCACCAGCATCGGGTCGAAGTCCTTGGACGACGCGCGGATGGTGTACCAGTCCTTGCTGTCCTTGGCGGCTGGCACCGAAAACCAGTGCGCCGGTTGGGACTGGAACGGTGTGGCCGGGTTGAGCCCTTGCCCGGCGCTCTTTTTGACGTCGACCCGAACGGCGCGCGGCAAGGGGGGAACGAGCGCCGGCGCATGGGCATCGATCACCCAGAGGCTATAGGGCACAGGGGTTTGCGAGGCGTCCCCGCCCACCATGATTTCCAGGCGGTCTCCGGCGCTCACCGTCACCGACAGTTGCTGGGTGGCGAGCCGTGACGGGTGGGGCTGTGCGGTCTTCAGCAACTGCCCGTTCTGCAGAACGGCGAGCACCAGGTGGCGCGTGTCGGAATGCGCCGAGATGCTCAGTTCTCCCGGGGCATCGGCCGTGAACACATGCCTGGCGTGGTGGGGCAGCCGAACGTCCGCCACCGCGTTCTGCGAGAGGAATGCCGTCGACCCTCCGTGGATCTGCCCGTTGTGCAGCTTGCCGGCCACCACGGGAATCGGCTCCGCGCTGGTGGCGGGGTCCGCGGCCACCGCCAGGTTGGCGTGCACGGGCATGAGCAGGGCGATCGCCAGCATGACAACGCGAGGCAAACCGGAGGTGAGGCTCATGGTGGGTCTCGAAGAGTGCAGGGTGGGGGTGGGTCAGCGCCGCGCTTTTGCCTGTCGCCGCCAGTACTGGAACTCGTCCTCGTGGAACTCGATGTCGAGTTCCTGCATGCGCTGCTGCAGCCGCTCCTGCACCTGGGCCACCGTCTGGTTGTAGACCAGCGGGCCGATCTCCTCGAGGAAAAAGTTCAGCAGCGCGCCGGCGCCGATGTTGCCGATGCGCTGGTCGAGCGCTTCCTGGAAGTAGCGTTCGATGGAGGCGATGGCTTGCGCGCGTTCGTCGCGGGGAAGTTCGATGGGCATTGGCGTGGCGTGGTCGAGGGAAGGTCAGTACACCGCAAATCGCCCGGTCCATTTCCGCTCGTAGTCCATCTTGGCGAAGTGCCCCGCCATGAAGTCGATGAAGGCGCGGACCTTGGCCGAGAGGTGCTTGCGGCTGGGGTAGGCGAGGTTGATGGTGAGGTGGGGCAGGTCCCAGTCCTCCAGCACCGGCACCAGGCGGCCGGCCACGATGTCGTCGTAGACGATGTAGCTCGGCTGGATCAGGATGCCCATGCCGTCGAGCGCGGCGGCGCGCACGATCTGGCCGTCGTTGGTCTCCAGCAGTCCCTTGATCTGGATGGTTTTCTGCTCGCCCGTGGCCACCTGGGTGAAGCGAAGTTCGTTCGGTGTGTTGGCGTGCAGGTAGACCAGCAGCTTGTGCTGTTGCAGGTCGTCGAGCCCCTTGGGAAAGCCATGCCGGGCCAGGTAGCCCGGCGAGGCGGCCAGCACGCGGCGCGTTTCGCCCAGGCGGCGGATGGTGATGTTGCTGTCGGGCTCGTACTCGCGCGTGCGGATCGCCACGTCGATGTTGTTGTCGATGATGTCCAGGTAGCGGTTGGCCGCCTCCACGTGCACGCTCACATGGGGGTAGCGCTCGGTGAACTCGCGCAGCAGCGGCGCGATGTGGTGCATGGAAAAGCTCAGCGAGGCCGTCACGCGCAGCAGGCCCGTGGGGTTGAGCGCCGCGGCGTTCACGTCGGACTCGGCGTCGCGCAGGTCACTCAGGATGTTGCGCGCGCGCTGGAAGAATTCCTGCCCGGTGTCGGTGAGGTACAGGCGGCGCGTATTGCGCTCCACCAGGCGCACGCCCAGGCGCTCCTCCAGGGCCGCCAGGTGGCGGCTGGCGCTGGCGTTGCTCAGGTTCAGGGCTTCGGCCGCGCGCGACAGGCTGCCGGTTTCGGCCACCTGCACGAACAGTTCGATCTCGGTCCAGCGGTCCATCGGCTCTCTCGTCGTCTCCGGGTTGTCCCTTGGTTTCTTTCGCGCGCCGGAAAAGTCTTTTGTTTTCCGGGCATTGGTTTTCCATTTCGGGCCGCCTACATTCTGCCGCCACGGTGGCCCCGCGGCACCCAACCGGAGACACGACGGTGAGGAACCTCAACCAGGACAACATCACCCAGGCGGTCATCGCCCGCCTGGCCCAGACACCCGACCCGCGCCTCAAGCAGGTGCTGACCAGCCTGGTGCAGCACCTGCACGCCTTCGCCCGCGAGGTCAAGCTGACCGAGGCCGAATGGGCCTACGGCATCGACTTCCTGACCCGCGTGGGCCACACCTGCGACGAGCAGCGCCAGGAGTTCATCCTGCTGTCGGACACGCTGGGCCTGTCGATGCTGACGGTGGCGCTGAACAACCACAAGCCCCCGGGCTGCACCGAGGCCACGGTGTTCGGGCCTTTCCACGTGGAAGGCGCACCCGAGATGCCGCACGGCGCCGACGTGGCCAACGGCGCGCCCGGCCGGCCCTGCGAGGTCTCGGGCCGCGTGCGCGGCCTGGGCGGCGAGCCGGTGGCGGGCGCGGTCATCGACGTCTGGCAGGCCGACGCCGACGGCCTGTACGACGTGCAGCGCGAAGGCCTGGCCGAGCCGCAGGGCCGGGCGGTGCTGCGCAGCGACGCCGAGGGGCGCTTTCACTTCCGCAGCGTGGTGGCCGAGCCGTACCCCATCCCCAACGACGGTCCCGTGGGCGAGATGCTCACGGCCACCAAGCGCCACCCCTGGCGGCCCGCGCACCTGCATTTCCGCCTGCAGGCGCCCGGTTACGAGACCCTGGTGACGCACGTCTTCCGCGACGGCGACCCCTACCTCGATTCCGACGCCGTGTTCGGCGTGCGCAGTTCCCTGGTGGCCGATTGGGTGGAACAGCCCGACGGCCGCGTCACCCTGGATTTCGACTTCGTGTTGAACCCGTCCCGCTGATTTCGACCCCCTGAGACACAACGAGGAGACAAGACCATGACGATCAAGAAACGCGCTTTCGTGGCCAGTGCCCTGGCCGCCGCCCTGATGGCCGCGGGCCTCGCCCCGGCCCACGCGCAGCAGACATTCAAGCTCACCATCGCGTCCAGCCACCCCACCTCGCTGCCCTGGGTGGGGCTGATGAGCACGCTCTTCGTGCCCGAGGTGAACAAGCGCGTGGAGGCCCTGGGCAAGGGCTACAAGATCGAATGGAAGGAGGCCTACGGCGGCCAGCTCTACAAGATGAACGCCACGCTCACCAGCGTGGGCCAGGGCATCGCCGACATCGGCTGGGTGTTCGCCAACCTCGAAGCGGCCAAGATGCCGCTGACCCAGTACGCCACCGTCACGCCCTTCGCCACCGGCGACGTGCGCACCTTGCTGCAGGTGGCCAACGAGCTGAACGAGAAGATCCCCGCGCTCAAGGCCGAGTGGGACCGCAACAACCTGGTGTTCCTGGGTGCCTCGGGCGTGGACACCTACCACCTGTTCACCAAGAGCCCCATCAGCACCTACGCCGATCTCAGCGGCAAGAAGATCTCGGCGCCCGGCGCGCTGGGCCTGTGGCTCAAGGGCTCGGGCGCGGTGCCGGTGGACGGCTCGCTCACCAGCTACTACACCGACATCCAGACCGGTGTGAGCGAGGGCACCATCTCCATCGCCACCGGCATCCTGCCCAGCAAGGTGTACGAGGTGGCACCCTACGTGACCACGGTGGACATCGGCGCGCTCTACAACGGCGGCATGGCCATCAACAAGGACACCTTCAACGGCATGCCGCCCGAGGTGCAGAAGATCATCAAGGACGTGGGCCTGGAGTACTCGCGCGTGCTGGGCGACACGCTCATGCAGCGCTACGAGGCCGCGCTCAAGGCCATCGGCGAGCAGGGCGCCAAGCAGGCCGTGCCGGTGAAGATCGCGCCCATGGCCCCCGGCGAACGCGAGAAGTGGGCCAAGACCATGCCCAACATCGCGGGCGACTGGGTCAAGGCCAATGCCTCGCGCGGCCCGGCCGCGCAGATCGTGAAGACCTACCTGGAGGAGCTGCGCAAGCGCGGCGCCAAGCCCTTGCGCGACTGGGACAAGGAACTCTGATCGCCCTTCATGAGCTACGAAGCCAACACCAACCTGGAAGAGGCGCCGGTCCCGGCGGCGCCGTCCAGCCCCTTCGGGCGCGTGGTCGACGCGCTCAACGGCCTGGGCTCGATCGTCATCGCGCTCGTCATGGTGCTGATGTGCGCTGACGTGTTCATGCGCAACGCCTTCAACCACCCCCTCGACGGCGTGGCCGAGATGGTCGCGGCCTCGATCATCGTGATCGTGTTCCTGCAACTGCCGGCCACGCTGCGCCACGGCCGCATGAGCCGCGCCGACCTGTTCATCGACCCCTTCGTGACCCGGCGGCCCCAGGCGGGCAAACGCCTGCGGGCGGTGTTCTCGCTTGCGGGCGTCTTCGCCTGCGGCGTGATCGCCTACGCCACCTGGCCGCTGTTCCAGCGCGCCTGGGCGAACAATGAGTTCTTCGGCGTCGAGGGCGTGTTCACCTTCCCCACCTGGCCGATGCGCATCGTGGTGTTCGTGGGCGCGGCGCTGGCGGCGCTGCAGTACGTGCTGTTGGCCTGGCAGGACTGGCGCGAGAGCGGCCGGGGGGGCGACCATGTCTGACCTGCTGCTCGGCTTCATGGCCATCGGGGTGATGCTGGCCTTCATCATCCTGGGCATGCACATCGGCATCGCGCTGATCGTCACGTCCTTCGCAACGGTCTGGCTGATGCGCTCGCCGGAGATCGCCGCCCGCTTCGTCGGCGCGGCAGCCAACGACGCGATCCGCGACTACCTCTTCGGTGTGGTGCCGCTGTTCGTGCTCATGGGCATGTTCGTGAGCGTGAGCGGGGTGGGGCGCGACACCTTCGACGTGTTCCAGTGGCTGTTGCGCCGCCTGCGAGGCGGCCTAGGCCTGGCCACGGTGGGCGCCAACGCGGTGTTCGCGGCCATCACCGGCATCTCCATCGCCTCGGCCTCGGTGTTCACCAAGGTGGCCACGCCCGAGATGATCCGCCACGGCTACACGCCGCGCTTTTCCGTGGGTGTGGTGGCGGGGTCGTCGGTGCTCGGCATGTTGATTCCGCCCTCCCTGCTGATGATCATCTATGGCGTGATCGCAGAGGAGTCGATCGGCCGTCTGTTTCTCGCGGGCATCCTGCCCGGCCTGCTCCTGGCCTTGCTGTTCTGCGCCTTGATCCTGGGCCTGGCCTATCTGCGCCCGAGCAGCATTTACTCCTCGGGCCAGGCCGCGTCGGCGGCCAACCAGGACACTGAAACTTGGGCCAGCGCATCGGTAAAGTTTTTTCCCATCCTGTTGCTCATCGTGCTGGTGCTGGGCGGTTTGTACAGCGGCTTTTTCACGCCCACCGAGGCCGGCGCCGTGGGCGCGGCGGGCGCCTTCGTGATCGCCATCGCCCGCCGACGCCTGACCTGGCGCAAGCTGTGGAACGTGCTCACCGAAACGGGCTACGTGTCGGTGTCGGTGCTGTTCCTCATCGTGGCGGCCTCGCTCTACAGCCGCATGCTCGCGCTCACCGGCATGCCGGCGGCCATCACCACCGGCATCACCGACATGGGCCTCGGCCCCTGGGGCTTTCTGGCGGCCTACCTGCTCATCGTCATCGCGCTGGGCTGCATCATCGACTCGGTCTCGATCATGCTGATCATGCTGCCCATCGTGTTGCCCATCGCCACCAGCTTCGGCATGGACCTGATCTGGTTCGGCGTGCTCACCGTCGTGGCGGTGGAGATCGGCTTGCTCACGCCACCTTTCGGGGTGTCGGTCTATACGGTCAAGAGCGCGCTCAACAACCCCGCGATCACCATCAAGGACATCTTCGCCGGCACCTTGCCCTTCGTGCTGGTGATGGTGTTCTCGCTGTTCGTTCTCGCCATCTTCCCCAGCCTGTCCACCTGGCTGGCGCGCATGTGAACCCATGATCTACGTCTTCCACCTTCTCGACAAACCCGGCGGCCTTGAGCTGCGCCAGCGCATGCGCCCCGAACACAAGGCCTACCTGGGCGCCATGGCCGATCGCATCGCCTTCGCCGGCCCCTTGCTGGCTGACGACGGCGCCACCATGGTGGGCAGCGTGCTGGCCATCGACTTCGACAGCCGCGAGGCCGCGCTGCAATGGCAGGCGCAGGAGCCGTTCACGCGGGCCGGACTCTACGCCAGCGTCTCGGTCTATGCGTTCCAGAACCTGTGGCCACAGAAGGCGGGATTCCCGCCCTCCGCCTGAGCCGACAACATGCCTGTGGTCAAACACATCGTGATGTGGAACATCCTCGGCGACAGCGCGGAGGAGAAGACCCGCAACACACAGCGCCTGAAGGCCGCCTTCGAGGGCATGCGCGGACGCATCCCGGGCCTGCTCGCGTTGGAGATCGGCGTGGACATCAGCCGCGTGGACTACGCCTGCGACGTGGTGCTCTATTCCGAGTTCGAGACAGCACAAGCCCTGGCCGACTACGCTACGCACCCCGAGCACCTGCGCGTGCGCCAGGCGCTCGAAGGCCTGCGCATCGCGCGCCACCAGGTCGACTACTTCCCCCACTGATGCCCGAACCGAAAGGACCCTTCTCCGTGACCCCCCTGGACAACGCCGCCCTCGACACCCTGTTCCTGAAGGCGCGCACCGCCAACGGCTTCCTCGACAAGCCCGTGCCCGAGGCGCTGCTCAAGCAGGTGTACGAGCTGGCCGCGCTCGGCCCCACCTCCATGAACACCCAGCCCACGCGCTACGTGTTCCTGAACTCGAAGGAAGCGCGCGAGCGCCTGTTGCCGGCCATGCTGCCGGGCAACCTGGACAAGACGCGCACCGCGCCGGTGACCGTGATCGTGGCCACCGACACCCGGTTCTACGAGTACATGCCCCAGGTCTGGCACCGCGAGGGCGCGAAGGAGAACTTCGAGGCCAACGCGGCCCTGGCCAGCGCCACCGCCACGCGCAACGGCACCCTCGGTGGCGCCTACTTCATCGTCGCGGCGCGCGCCCTGGGCCTGGACTGCGGTCCCATGAGCGGTTTCGACATTGGCAAGGTCGACGCCGAGTTCTTCCCCGACGGCCGCTGGAAGACCAATTTCCTGATCAACCTCGGCTACGGCGACGACAGCCTGCTGTTCAAGCGCAATGCGCGCCTGGGTTTCGACGAGGCCTGCCGCGTGCTCTGAACGGCCCCGGCGGCGGACACAAAAAAGCGCGGCCGGGCCGCGCTTTTTTCATGCCGGGACGGGCCGGGCGCCGCTCACTGCACCTTGGCCTTGTCGCGCAGCTCCTGCTGGTATTTCTGCATCTTCTGTTGCGCCAGCTGCTGCGCGATCTGCGGTTTGAGCTCTTCCAGCTTGGGGATTTCCGCGTCCCGGATGTCGTCCACGCGGATCACGTGCCAGCCGAACTGGCTCTGCACCGGCGCGTCGGCCAGCTGGCCCTTTTCCAGCTTGAGCAGGGCCTGCGAGAACTCGGGCACGTAGTTCGCCGCGGGCGCCCAGTCCAGATCGCCGCCGTTGGCGCCGGAGCCCGGGTCCTTGGACTGCTTCTTGGCGATGTCCTCGAACTTGGCGCCCTTCTTCAGGCTGGCGATGATGGCCTTGGCCTCGTCTTCCTTCTCGACCAGGATGTGGCGGGCCTTGTATTCCTTGCCGGCGCTGGCGGCCGCGAATTTGTCGTACTCGGCCTTGATCTCCTCGTCGGTCACCGGGTGCTTCTTCTGGTAGTCGGCGAAGAGGGCGCGGATCATGATGGTCTGGCGCGCCAG
>NZ_MKSS01000063.1:0-3489 GCF_001897365.1 Hydrogenophaga sp. 70-12 | reverse complement strand
TGCTCTGGTCGCGGTCCACCGAGTCGAACTCGGTCTCGTGCGGGTTGAGGTGGTTGTGCACCAGCCAGGTCTCGCGGCCGTCGATGGCGAAGGCCGTGCCGCAGCGGCGCGGGTTCACCGAGTAATAGCACCAGGCGGGCTTGCCGGGCAGGCGGCCCAGCAGGTCCTTGGCGCGGATGTAGGTGGACTGCACGCGCTGGATCACGGCCGTGCCCTCGAAGCGCGCGCCGATGGCCTTGCGCACGCCGGAGGCGCCGCCGTCGCAGCCGACCAGGAAGCGCGCGCGCACGCGGCGCGTGGCGCCACCGTCCAGGCCGACGAGCGTGGCCGTAACGCCATCGGCGTCCTGTTCGAAGCCGTCCACGCGTGTGCGGTTGAGCAGGGTCACGTTCGGCAGCGCCGCCGCGTGTTCCAGCAGGATGGGCTCCAGGTAGATCTGGTTGATGCGGTGCGGCGGCTCGGCGGTGGGCCACCAGGTGTCGGGGCCGCCGTTGTCGACGAAGCGCTCCAGCCGGTTCGGGATGGGGATGCGGGTGAGCTCGATGCCCGTCATGGCGGTGCGGAACACCACGTCGTTGGGGTGTTCGTCGGGCAGGCCCGCCTGGCGCAGCCGGTTGGCCACGCCAAGCTGGCGGAAGCGTTCCATGGTGCGCGAGGCCACGTGGTTGCACTTCACGCTGGGCGGCTCCTTGTAGGCACGCAGCTCGGCGATGGTGACGCGCACACCGCGTCCGGCGAGGTCCATGGCGAGCGTCAGGCCCACGGGGCCGGCGCCCACGATGAGCACATCGGTGGTGGGCACGCCGGTCGTATCGGTCAGGGGGGAGGAGGGGCTCATTCGAGTTTGATGCCAGCGGTGCGGATCACCTTGGCCCACTTGGTGGTTTCGGACTTGATGTAGTCGCCGAAGGCTTTGGGCGTGGTCGGCGCGGGCTCCACGCCGAGGCCGCGGATGGTGGCCTGCGTGGCGGGGTCGTTGAGCGCCTCGACCAGGGCCGCGTTGAGCTTGTTGACGATGGCGTCCGGCGTGGCCGCGGGCGCGACGATGCCGAACCAGCCCACCGATTCGTAGCCCGCCAGACCGGCCTCGGCCACGGTGGGCACGTCGGGCAGGGCGGGCACGCGCTTGTCGCTGGTGACGGAGAAGGCCTGCAGCTTGCCGGCGCGGATGTGCGGCAGCGCGGCGGGCAGGTCGGTCACGGCCAGCGGGATCTGGCCCGCCAGCGCGTCCACGGCGGCGGGCCCGGAGCCGCGGTAGGCCACCTGCACGATCTTCGTGCCCGCCATCTGGTCGAACAGCGAGGCCGTGAGGTGCATGGCCGTGCCGTTGCCGCCGTGGCCGATGGTCAGCTTGCTCGGGTCGCGCTTGGCCAGGGCGATGAGTTCGGCCTGCGTGCGCACGCCCACCGAGGGGTGGCCCACGAACACGAAGGGGATGGCCGCCACCAGCGAGACCGGCTTGAAGTCCTTCACCGGGTCGTAGGGCATCTGGGGGTAGAGGCTGACGTTGGCCGACAGCGCGCCGGCCGCGCCCAGGCCCACGGTGTGGCCATCGGGCTCGGCCTTAGCCACGGCGGTCAGGCCGATGTTGCCGCCCGCGCCGGGGCGGTTCTCGATCACCAGCGGCTGGCCCAGCTTCTCGCTCACGCGCGGGCCGATGGCGCGCACGATGGCGTCGGCGCTGCCGCCGGGCGGGAAGGTCACGATCACGCGGATGGGCTTGGTGGGCCAGGCGGCCTCGTTGGCCAGCGCGGGGGCGGCGAGCGCGAGCAGGGCGCTGGCGCCAAGGGCGGCGCCCAGCGCGCGCCGGAGGGCGGAAGGCTTCATTGACTTGTCTCCTGTTTCTGGTGGTGCTTGTCCGCCCGCGATTCAACCCGCTCTCGATTCATGCGTAAAGTAAAACTTATCGAACCATTTATTATTTGAACTCATGAATACAGACGCCCGTTTCCTCCCCAGCATGCGCCAGCTGCGCGCCTTCGCGGCGGTCTACCACCTGCGCAAGGTGAGCGCGGCGGCCGAGCAGCTGTCGGTCACGCAGTCGGCGGTGAGCCTGTCGCTGCGGCAGCTGGAAGAGGGCCTGGGCGCGCGCCTGTTCGACCGCACCACCCGCACCCTGCAGCCCACCCAGGCCGCGCACGAGGCCATCGTGCTGGCCGAGCGCATCCTGCGCGACGCCGAGGCCCTGGGCGCGGGCACGCTGGAGCTGTCGCAGCTGCGGCGCGGGCGCGTGAGCGTGGCCGTCACGCCCACGCTGGCCGAGCTGCTGCTGCCGGCGGCGGTGGTGCGCTTTCGCGAGCGCCACCCGGGCATCCACGTCGACATCAACGATTGCGCGCCCGACCAGTTCGTGTCGCGCGTGGTGGGCGAGCAGGTGGACTTCGGCATCGGCGTGCCCGAACAGGCCGGTGCCGACGTGGACACCGACACCCTGGTGCGCGACCACCTGGCGGTGGTCTGCCCGGCGGGGCATGCGCTGGCGGGCCGCTCGCGCCTGCGCTGGGCCGACCTGGACGGCCAGCCGGTGATCACCGTGCGCCCGGGCTACGGCGTGCGGCCGCTGATCGATGCCAGCGCGGCGCGCGCGGGCGTGCGGCTGCGCGTGGTGCACGAGGTGACCTTCCTCTCCACCGCGCTGTGGATGACGCGCGCCGGCATGGCCATTGCCATCATGCCGGCGGCGTATGCGCGCGCGGCGCGGCCGCAAGAACTGGCGGTGCTGCCGCTGAGCGCGCCGCGCGTCTCGCGCGACATCTGCATCGTGACCAAGCGCGGGCGCGCGCTGTCGCTGACGGCGCAGGCGCTGGTGCGCGAGGTCCGTGCGGCGCTGCGGGCCTAGCGACCCGCGCCGGTGGTGGCCGCAGCGGATGCCAGGCCTCAGCGCTCGCGCAGGCGCTGTCCCTCGCGCACCCCGTTGCCCGGGTACAGCACCACCCGCTCGCCGGCGCGCAGCCCATCGGTGGCGACGGCCTGCTCGGTGCCGCGCGGCCCCAGGGTGAGGGCGCGCGCCCGCGCCCGCCCGTCCCCGTCCACCACGAAAACCTGCCAGCCGGTGGGCGTGCGCACCAGGGCCGCGTTCGGCACCAGCAGCGCGTCGGCCTGCGCCAGCGTCACGATGCGGGCCTCGACGCGGTAGCCCTCGCCCAGCGGCAATTGGCCGGGCCAGGGGGCGGCCGGCTCCACGTGCACGTTGACGCGCTGCTCCTCGATGCCGAGCGCGGACACCTTGGTGAAGGCCACCGGCTCCACGCGTGTGACGCGCCCCGGCAAGGCCGGCAGGCCGCTGCCCGCCTGCAGCGTGACCGCCGCGCCCGGCGGCACGCGCGCCGCGTCGCCCGACAGCAGGTCCACGATGGCTTCCAGCCGCGTGGTGTCGCCCAGCTCCATCAGGGCCTGCCCTGCGCCCACCGGGCCCGCGCTGTCGCGGTGCACCGCGATCACGCGGCCCGCGATCGGGCTGCGCAGCGTCCACAAGCCCTCGCTGGCGTC
>NZ_MKSS01000062.1:0-3509 GCF_001897365.1 Hydrogenophaga sp. 70-12 | reverse complement strand
CGTGTTCCAGTTTGAAAGCCGCGGCATGCAGGGCATGCTGCGCGACGCCAAGCCCACGCGCCTGGAGGACCTGATCGCGCTCAACGCGCTGTACCGGCCGGGCCCGATGGACCTGATCCCCAGCTTCGTGGCGCGCAAGCACGGGCGCGAGACGGTGGAGTACCCGCACCCGGCCGTGGCCGACATGCTCAGCGAGACCTACGGGATCATGGTCTACCAGGAGCAGGTGATGCAGACAGCGCAGATCCTGGGCGGCTACTCGCTCGGTGGCGCCGACCTGCTGCGCCGCGCCATGGGCAAGAAGAAGGCCGAGGAGATGGCCGAGCACCGCGAGAAATTCCGCGCCGGTGCGCTCAAGACCCACGGCATCCCGCAGGACAAGGCCGACGAGGTCTTCGACCTGATGGAGAAGTTCGCGGGCTACGGCTTCAACAAGTCGCACGCGGCCGCGTACTCGCTGCTGGCCTACCACACGGGCTGGCTCAAGGTGCACTACACGGCGGAGTTCTACTGCGCCAACATGACCGTGGAAATGGACGACACCGACAAGCTCAAGGTGTTGTTCGAGGACGCGCAGAAGATGGGCATGGCCTTCGAGCCGCCCGACGTGAACCGCGGCGTCTACCGCTTCGAGCCGGTGACAGACAAGCTCATCCGCTACGGTCTGGGCGCCATCAAGGGCACGGGCCAGCAGGCCATCGAGGCCATCGTGGCCGCGCGCGAGGGCCGTGGCGAAGGCCCCAACGGCGGCGAGAGCGGTCCGTTCAAGAGCCTGTTCGACTTCTGCCTGCGCGTGGACCGCACGCGCCTGAACAAGCGCACGGTGGAAGCCCTCATCAAGGCCGGCGCCTTCGACGCCCTGCACCTGAACCGCGCCGAGCTGCTGGCCACGCTGGACATCGCCTTCGAGTACGCGGCCACCACGCAGGCCAACGCGCACCAGGGCGGGTTGTTCGACATGCTGGGCGGCGACGACCACGGCTCCAGCACGCAGGAGCCCGACCTGGTCGCGGCCATGCCCTGGGGCGTGAAGGAAAAGCTCACGCACGAGAAGAGCGCCATCGGCTTCTACTTCTCGGGCCACCTGTTCGACGAGGTGGAGCGCGAGGTGCGCCGCTTCGCGCGCACGCGCCTGGTGGACGTGGTGGACAGCCGCGACCCGGTGATCCTCGCGGGCATCGTGACGGACTTCCGCGTCATCAATGGCCAGCGCGGCAAGCTCGCGCTGTTCAAGATCGACGACAAGACCGGCGTGCTGGAAACCAGCGCTGACGAGAACCTCATCAACACGCACCGCGCGCTGCTCAAGGACGACGAGCTGATCGTGGTGCAGGCGGTGGCGCAGCCGGACCGCTTCTCGGGCGGCCTGCGCCTGAAGATCCAGCAGGTCTGGGACCTGGCCAGCGCGCGCTGCCGCTTCGGCAAGTACCTGCGCGTGGCGGTGAACGGGCACGCGCCGTCCGTGGCGCAGCTGGTGCGCGACTTCCCGCCCAAGCGCGAGATGAGCGACCAGGGCGAGTTCGTGCGCGGCCTGCCGGTGCGCCTGGCCTTGCAGCGGGACGGCGCGCGCTGTGAGCTGCAGCTGGACGATCGCGCGCTGTTCTTCCCGACGGACGCGGCGCTGGCGAGCTGGATGGCCCAGGCGCACGAGCGGCGCGCGGAGATCGTGTTCGATTGACCGGGCGCCGCGGACACCGCGCGGTCGGCTGAGGCGCCGGGCCATGCGCGATGGGCCGGCTTCAGGTGCCGGCTTCAGGTGCCGGTTTCAGGCACTGGCCTTGGGCTTCGGCTTGAAGGCGTGCACGGTTTCGCCGCGGGCGAGCATGTTCACCAGCTGCGCGATGCGCTTCGCGCGCGTCGCTGGCCTGACGGCCGTCTGGATGCGCCAGAGCACGGCGTAGCGGTTGCTCGCGTTGAGGGTGGCGAAGAAGGCCTTGGCCGGCGGGTTGGCGTCCAGCGCGGCGACCAGGTCCTCGGGCGCGGTGGACGTCCTCGCACCGTCGTAGGCCTGGGCCCAGCGGCCGTCGGCCCGGGCCGCCTCCACCTGCGCCAGGCCCGGCGGCTGCAGGCGGCCCGCCCCGATCAGCCTGGCCACCTTGTCGACGTTGGTCTTCGACCAGAGGCTGCGCGCGCGCCGCGGCGTGAAGCGCTGCAGGAAGTGCTGGTCGTCCAGGCCCTTCTTCTGGCCGTCGATCCAGCCCCAGCACAGCGCGATCTCCACCGCCTCGGGGTAGGTGACGCTGGGCTCGGTGGCACCGCGCTTGGCGATCTTGAGCCACAGCCCGTCGGACGTCGCGTGGTTCTTCTTCAGCCAGGCCTCGAAGGCCTTGGCGTTCTTGAACAGCGTCGGGGCGGCGGGTGGGGCGGCGGGCATGTCCGCAGTGTGCCGCGGACCTTAGTCCAGCGGCCGCAGGCCGATTTCCAGCGAGGGCGGCACGCGCCCGTCCACGTCGCGCGGCAGGGTGCCGGTGCGGTCGATGGCGCGCAGCACAGCCTCGTCCCACGCGGCGTTGCCGCTGCTCTTGACGAGGCGGCGGCCAGTGATGGTGCCGTCTGGCGCAACCCGCACTTCCACCTCGGCGCGCGGGTTGCCCGGCGCCACCTCGGTGAACACGATGTTGGGTTTGATGCGCGCGGCCACCTTGCCCGCGTAGCTGGCCGATGGCCCGCTGGACTGCTGGGCCGTGCCCGTGCTCTGCGGCGGGCCGCTGGCGCCGGCCTGGCCCATCATGCGGGCCATCTGTTCCTTGCGCAGTTGCTCTTGCACCTGCGCCTGGCGCTTCTCCTGCTCGGCCTTGCGCTGGGCCTCGCGTTTTTCCTCGGCGAGCTTTTGCTGGCGCTCGGCCTCGGCGCGTTTTTTCTCGGCGGCCAGTTTCTCCGCGGCGGCTTTTTCGGCCGCGGCTTTCTTCTCGGCCGCGGCCTTTTCCGCCGCCTGCTTTTCCTCGGCTTTCTTCTGCGCCGCGAGGCGCTCGGCGCGTTCGCGTTCCGCCTTCTCCTTTTCCTTGGCCTTCTGCGTGGCGATGTCGGCCTGCTGCTGCGCCGGGGCGGGCGGTGGTGGTGGCGCCGGGCGCGGCGCGGGGGCCGGCGCAGGCGGCGGGGGCGGTGGCACCGGCGCGGGCGGCGGGGGCGGCGTGGGGGCCGGCGCGGGTGGCGGTGGCGGGGCGGTGGCGCGCGGTGCGGCCTGCTGCGGCAGGCGCGACCACAGCTCGGCCTCCACGGCCGGCGTGTCGGCGTCGCGGCGCCAGTTCACGCCCCAGGTGAGCGCGAGGATCAGCAGGGCGTGGACGCCGATGGCCTTGCCCAGCGCGCCGCCCCAACGGCCCTGTGGCGGCGGGGCAAGGTCGAGGTGGTCGGCGGTGGAGCGCATGGCGATCGGGACTGGCAAGCTCAGCGGGTGGTCTGCACCGACAGGCCCACGCGCTGCACGCCGGCGCGCTGCAGGGTGTCCATGGTGCGCACCACGGTCTCGTAGCGGATGGTCTTGTCGGCGCTGATGATCACGGGCACGC
>NZ_MKSS01000061.1:0-3412 GCF_001897365.1 Hydrogenophaga sp. 70-12 | reverse complement strand
TGCGACACCTGCTGCACCTCCTGTCCCAGGCGCTGGGCGCTCACCTCGCCGCGCGGCAGCACCTGGCTGACCTGCACCACCGCATAGCCCTGCTCGCCCAGGTTCACGCCCGCCCAGGCCGGCAGGGCCTTGGGATCGGCGCTGAGGGCAGCGTCGAGCACGCGCGGATCCAGGTCGAGCGGAGCGTCGCGCGACACCGTGACCGAGGCACCCAGCGCGGCCGCATCGGCCCCGCCCTTCCAGGCCGCCAGCTGCTTCTCGCCTTCCTGCTTGGCCAGCTCGGTGGCGCGCTGCGCGACCAGTCGGGCGCGCACATCGTCGCGCACCTCGGCCAGGCTCAGGGTGCGCGCGGGGTGATATTCCACGATGCGCGCCGACACCAGCTGGTTGCTGCCAGTGTCGATGGCCTCGGTATTGCGCTTGCTGGCCGTGGACTCGGGCGCGAACAGGGCCTCGAGCAGGCGGCGGTTGCTCAGCACGCCCTGCGCGCCAGGGGCGGGCACGCGGTGCAGGCCCTTGGCGGTCTGGATCGTGAGGTTCAGGCGCTCCGCGGCGGGTTTGAGCGAATCGGACTGCTCGTAGACGAGGTTGGTGAAGCTGTCGGCCGACTCGGCGTAGCGCTGCTGGGCCTGCTGCTTGCGCAGCGCGGCCTCGATCTGCGGGCGCAGTTCCTCGAACGAGCGCTTGGGCGGCGCCTTGATGTCCGTGAGCTGGATGATGTGCAGGCCGAAATCGCTCTCGACCAGGTTCGAGATCTCACCCTTCTTGAGCGAGAACACGGCCTGCTCGAACGGCGGCACCATCGCGCCGCGGCCAAAGAAGTCGAGGTCGCCGCCGTTGGCGGCCGAGCCCGGGTCCTGCGAGTTGGCCTTGGCCAGTTCGGCGAACTTGGAGGGATCGGCCTTGACCTTGGCGAGCAGTTCCTCGGCCTTTTTGCGAATCTCCGCCTTCTGCTCGGGCGTGGCGCCCTGGGGCACGCTCAGCAGGATGTGGCTGGCGCGGCGCTCCTCGGCTCCGCTGAGTTGCGCGGCGTTCTGCTCGTAGTAGGCGCGCAGGTCGGCCTCGTTGAGCTTGACCGATTGCTCCAGCGCCGCGGCGTCGAGCACGAGGTACTCGATGTCGGCCTGCTCGGTGGCCTGGAACAGCGCCTGGTTCTGGTTGTAGAAGGCCTCGATGTCGGCGTCGCTCGGCGCCACGCGCGAGGCAAAGTCTTTGGCCGCGAAGGTCTTGACGCGCACCTGGCGTTTCTGGAAGAAGGCATCGAGCGACATCCGCGCCATCGCGCTGCCGGCGAAACCGCTGTCCTGCACGCTCTGCAGCACCTGGCGCTGCGACAGGTCGGCGCGCACGGAGGCCTCGAACATCTCGGGCGTCATGCCTTGGCGAGAAAGCAGCTGCCGGTAGGCCTCGACGTCGAGGCTGCCGTCGGGGCGGCGCATGGCGGCGATGGTGGGGTTGGACTGCAACTCGCGCGCGAGGCGCTGGTCGCTGGTGTAGAGGTTCAGCTTCTGCGCAGCGGCGGCCAGCACGCGCTCGCGCACCATGCGCTCCAGCGTGCCGTAGCGCGCCTCGTCGGAGTCGAGCATGGCGGGGTCGATCGTCGGCATCATCTCGCGCAAGCGCTGCGACTCCTGGCGGTGCGCCTGCTCCCACTCGTTGCGCTTGATGCTCTTGCCATCGACCGTGGCCACCGTTTCGCCACCCTCGCTGAAGCGGGTGTAGCCCTCGACCCCGAAGAGCACGAAGGAAGGAATGATCAGGATCAGCAGGAAGCCCATGAGGTACTTCTTGTGATCGCGAATGGAATCGAACATGCGAACGTCCTTGAGGTGGCGGGTCGAGTGCCGGATTCTGATGGACAACAAAAAAGGCGAACCCGGGTTCGCCTTTTTTTGGTGGGTGCTGACGGGGTCGAACCGCCGACCTACTCCGTGTAAGAGAGCCGCTCTACCGACTGAGCTAAGCACCCATGTACTTGAATGGCCAGGTCAGTTGACCGCATCCTTCAGTGCCTTGCCGGGGCGGAACTTCGGCACCTTGGCGGCCTTGATTTTAATCTCGGCGCCGGTGCGCGGGTTGCGGCCCTTGCGAGCGGGACGTTTGCTCACGCCGAACGAGCCGAAGCCCACCAGGGAAACGGTGCCGCCCTTCTTGAGCGTGGTGCGGATGGCGGCGATGGTGGAGTCGAGAGCACGCGTCGCAGCGGCCTTGGAGATGTCGGCGTGCTTGGCGATGTGTTCGACGAGTTCGGTTTTGTTCACGAAGAGCCCCTCTTGAAATGGATTGGGTGAAGCGTGTATTGGGCCGGGTGCGACGGCCGCCGCGGGGGCCGGCCGGTGTCTGCCCGGGAGCGCAGGCCCTGGCGGAAGTGCCGGAATCCATGCGCCGAACGATTAGACCCATGTGCCGCGGCGCGTGTCAACAAGACATCGGGCGCCGAGGCCCATGGGCCACACGAGCGGCGATTCTAGACGCAGATGCCCCACACAGGCCTCCCTTGCCTGGGGCATCGGCGCGTCGGCGAGATCAGCGGTCAGAGGAGCGCGGCGATCGCGCGGCCCACGTCGGCCGTACCCGCGCGCCCGCCCAGATCGGCCGTGCGCGGCGCACCACTCTTGGGCTCCAGCGTGGCCTCAATGGCGCGCAGCACGGCGTCGTGAGCCTCGCGGTAGCCCAGGAAGTCCAGCATCATCGCGCCGCACCAGATCTGTCCGATGGGGTTGGCCACCCCCAAGCCCGCGATGTCCGGCGCCGAGCCGTGCACCGGCTCGAACAGCGACGGCTGGGTGCGGTCGGGGTTGAGGTTGGCGCTGGGCGCGATGCCAATGGTGCCGGTGCAGGCCGGCCCCAGGTCCGACAGGATGTCTCCGAACAGGTTGCTGCCGACGACCACGTCGAAGAAGTCGGGCCGCTGCACGAAATGCGCGGTGAGGATGTCGATGTGGAACTTGTCCACCGTCACATCTGGATACTCTTTCGCCATTTCGGCCACGCGCTCGTCCCAGTACGGCATGGTGATGGCGATGCCATTGCTCTTGGTGGCGCTGGTCAGGTGCTTCTTGGGCCGCGAACGCGCCACCTCGAAGGCGTAGCGCAGCACGCGGTCGACGCCGTGGCGCGACATCACGGTTTCCTGCATCACGATCTCGCGCGGCGTGCCGGCGTACATGCGCCCGCCGATGCTGCTGTACTCGCCCTCGGTGTTCTCGCGCACGATGACCATGTCGATCTCGCCCGGCTGGCGCGGACTGCCGTCGCGCCGCACGACCGGCGCGACCACGCCGGGCATCAGGCGCGCGGGCCGCAGGTTGATGTATTGGTCGAACTCGCGGCGGAACAGCAGCAGCGAGCCCCACAGGGACACGTGGTCGGGCACCTTGGCGGGCCAGCCCACGGCACCGAAGTAGATGGC
>NZ_MKSS01000060.1:0-23823 GCF_001897365.1 Hydrogenophaga sp. 70-12 | reverse complement strand
GACCATGATGGTCTCGTAGCCATCCTCGCGCATGGCGAGCGCGGCGTGCACGCAGCAGTAGTCGAACTCGATGCCCTGGCCGATGCGGTTGGGACCGCCGCCCAGCACCATGATCTTCTTGTTGCCAGTGGGCTCGGCCTCGCACTCGGCCTGGCCGTGGCCTTCGTAAGTGGAGTACAGGTAGGCCGTGGTGGTGGCGAATTCGGCCGCGCAGGTGTCCACGCGCTTGTAGACCGGGCGCACGCCCAGCTCGCGGCGGCGCGCCCGCACGGCGGTGTCGCTGGTCTTGAGCAGCTTGGCCAGGCGGCGATCGGAGAAGCCTTTCTTCTTCAGGCCCCGCAGCGTGGCCACGTCCAGCGAGGCCAGCGCGCCCTCGCCCTTCTGCGCGGTCAGCGCGTCCATGGCGAGTTCGAGCTTGACGATCTCCTCGATCTGCACGAGGAACCACTTGTCGATCTTGGTGAACTGGTGCACCTCGTCGACCGTCCAGCCCGCGGCGAAGGCGTCGCCCACGTACCAGATGCGCTCGGGGCCGGGCTCACCGAGTTCCTTTTCCAGCGTCTCGCGGTCCTGCGTCTTCTCGTTCATGCCGTCGACGCCGACCTCCAGGCCGCGCAGGGCCTTCTGGAAGCTCTCCTGGAAGGTGCGGCCCATGGCCATGACCTCGCCCACGGACTTCATCTGCGTGGTCAGGCGGTCGTCGGCGTCCTTGAACTTCTCGAAGGCGAAGCGCGGGATCTTGGTGACCACGTAGTCGATCGAGGGCTCGAAGCTCGCGGGCGTGGCGCCACCGGTGATCTCGTTGCGCAGCTCGTCGAGCGTGTAGCCCACGGCCAGCTTGGCCGCGACCTTGGCGATGGGGAAGCCCGTGGCCTTGGAGGCCAGCGCGGACGAACGCGACACGCGCGGGTTCATCTCGATGACGACCATGCGGCCGTCTTTCGGGTTGATGGAGAACTGCACGTTGGAGCCACCGGTGTCGACGCCGATCTCGCGCAGCACCGCCAGGCTGGCGTTGCGCAGGATCTGGTACTCCTTGTCGGTCAGCGTCTGCGCGGGCGCCACGGTGATCGAGTCGCCGGTGTGCACGCCCATGGGGTCGAGGTTTTCGATCGAGCAGACGATGATGCAGTTGTCGGCCTTGTCGCGCACGACCTCCATCTCGTACTCTTTCCAGCCGAGCAGCGACTCTTCGATCAGCAGCTCATTGGTGGGCGAGGCCTCGATGCCGCGCTTGCAGATGGTCTCGAACTCTTCGGGGTTGTAGGCGATGCCGCCGCCCGTGCCGCCCAGCGTGAAGCTGGGGCGAATGACGACCGGGAAGCCCACGGTCTTCTGCACGCCCCAGGCCTCTTCCAGCGTGTGGGCGATGCCCGAGCGCGCCGAACCCAGGCCGATGCGCGTCATCGCGTCCTTGAACTTCAGGCGGTCCTCGGCCTTGTCGATGGCTTCGGGCGTGGCGCCGATCAGCTCGACGCCATATTTGGCCAGCACGCCGTGGCGCCAGAGGTCCAGCGCGCAGTTGAGCGCCGTCTGGCCGCCCATGGTCGGCAGGATGGCGAAGCCGCCGGCCGTTTTGGGGCGCTCCTTGGCGATGATCTTCTCGACCGTCTGCCAGGTGATGGGCTCGATGTAGGTGACGTCGGCCGTGGCCGGGTCGGTCATGATGGTGGCGGGGTTGCTGTTGATCAGCACCACGCGGTAGCCCTCTTCGCGCAGGGCCTTGCAGGCCTGCACGCCGGAGTAATCGAACTCGCAGGCCTGGCCGATGATGATGGGACCGGCGCCGATGATCAGCACGGTCTGGATGTCTGTTCTCTTGGGCATCTTGTGTCGCTCGCGGGTTATTGGTCCGCGCGTTGGTCTAGTTTGTTCAGCAGCGCCTGCGCGCGCTCGGCGGGGATGGCCTTCTGCATCAGCTGCAACAGGCCGTCACCCTGCACCAGGGGGCGCAGGACCTCGGCCTCGGCCTCGTGGAAGCGCGCGTCCCACGCGGCCATTTCGCTGTTGAAGGTCTCGTCGTCCCAGGTCTTGCACTTGGCCAGCAGCGTCACCAGCGGCACGGCCTTGTGGTCGAGGAAGGCCTTGCGGTAGGGCTTCTGCGCCCAGCGCTGCGCGAACCACTCCTTGTGCGGCGGCGGCAGCGTGAGCTGGCGCTTGGCGATGGCCTTCTCGATGGCGGCGGCGGGAAAGCTGAACAGCTTCATTCGGGCCTTCTCAGGCGGCGACCGCCGCGCGCTCCTTCATGAGCGCGACGAAGCGGTCGAACAGGTAGCCGATGTCGTGCGGACCGGGCGAGGCCTCAGGGTGGCCCTGGAAGCAGAAGGCCGGCTGGTCGGTGCGGGCCAGGCCCTGCAGCGTGCCGTCGAACAGGCTCACGTGCGTGGGGCGCAGGTTGGCGGGCAGGGTCTTTTCGTCGACCGCGAAGCCGTGGTTCTGGCTGGTGATGGACACGCGGCCGTCGTCCAGGTCTTTCACCGGGTGGTTCGCGCCATGGTGGCCGAACTTCATCTTGAAAGTCTTGGCGCCGCTGGCCAAGGCCATGATCTGGTGACCCAGGCAGATGCCGAAGGTGGGCAGGCCGGCGTCGATGATCTCGCGCGCGGCGGCGATGGCGTAGTCGCAGGGCTCCGGGTCGCCGGGGCCGTTGGAGAGGAACACACCGTCGGGCTGGAGCTTGAAGACCTCGGCCGCGGGCGTCTGCGCGGGCACCACGGTCACGCGGCAGCCGCGCGAGGCCAGCATGCGCAGGATGTTGTGCTTGACACCGAAGTCGTAGGCGACGACATGGAAGGCGGCCTGGCTGAGTTCGCCATAGCCCTGGCCCAGCGTCCACTCGGTTTCGGACCAGGCGTAGGGCTTGTCCACGGACACCACCTTGGCCAGGTCCTGCCCCGCCATGTTGGGCGCAGCCTTCGCGGCGGCAATGGCGGCGGCGCGGTGCGCGTCGGTGAGGGCTTCGCCCGCCGCCAGCGCCACGATGCAGCCGTTCTGCGCGCCGTGGGTTCGCAGGCGGCGCGTGAGCGCGCGCGTGTCCAGGTCGGCGATGGCCACGGTGTTCTCGCGGCGCAGGTAGTCGGAGAGGGTTTCCTCGCAACGGAAGTTGGAGGCCAGCAGCGGCAGGTCCTTGATGATCAGGCCGGCGGCGTGCACGCGCGTGGCTTCCACGTCTTCGCGGTTGACGCCGGTGTTGCCGATGTGGGGATAGGTCAGCGTGACGATCTGGCGGCAGTAGCTGGGATCGGTGAGGATCTCCTGGTAGCCGGTGATCGCGGTGTTGAACACCACCTCGCCCACGGTCTGGCCGGTGGCGCCGATGGAGATGCCTTCAAAGACCGTTCCATCAGCGAGCGCGAGAAGGGCTTTCGGGTGGACGGGCAGCACAGGGATCTCCAGAAAAGGGGTGGGCTGGCCGTCGCGCGCGGTCGGCAGGTGCCGCGCAGGCTTCGCGTCCACCGGCCGGGGGGGCGCTGGGTGGGCGAAATCCTGGGGTGTGGAGCCGCGGCGCGCGGGGCATGGCGCCGATTGCAGTTAAACCCTCGAATTATAGCGCGCCGCTGTGTTGCGGCGCAGCACCCAGGGCACCTGCTGACCTCAGTCGCCGGCGCCGTTGAAACGTCCGGCCGCGCTCGCGTGCAGACAGATGGCGGCCGCCGCGGCGACGTTGAGCGACTCCTCGCCACCGGGCTGCGCAATGCGCACGAAGCGGCTCGCACGCGCCATGAGCGCCTCGCCCACGCCCTGCCCTTCGTGGCCCATGACCCAGGCGCAGGGCCAGGGCAAGGCGGTCCGGTGCAACCAATCGCCCTGGTGCGAGCTGGTGACCAGCAGCGGCACCGACAGGGACGCCAGCGCCTCGGGCGCCAGGCCCTCGACCAGGCGCAGGGCGAAATGCGCGCCCATGCCCGCGCGCAGCACCTTGGGCGACCACAGCGCGGCCGAGCCCTTGAGCGCGGCCACTTGCGTGAAGCCGAAGGCGGCCGCGCTGCGCAGCACGGAGCCCACGTTGCCGGCGTCCTGCAGGCGGTCGAGCACCACGGTGGGCGCATCGGGCAGCAGCCCCGCCGCGTCGGGCAGATCGGTCACGAAGCCCATGGCGGGGGGCGACTCCAGGCCGCTCACGCTGGCCATGACGGCGTCGGGCAGGCGCACCACGCGCGGCGCGGCGGCCACCAGTTCGGCGTCGGCGCGCGGCCAGCCGGAGACGCTGAAGACAGCGATGGACGGCCGCTGGCCGCGCGCCAGCAGCGCGCGGCAGAGGTGGTCGCCGTCCAGCCAGACCCGTCCGCGCTGGCGGTAGGCGGTGTTGTCCTGCGCCAGCGCGCGCAGCTCCTTCACGAGCGGGTTGTCGCGCGACTGGATGTCCTGCGGCGTCACGGTCATGGCGTGGCCCGCGCGTCGGGCATGGCGGCGCCCAGGCCGTCGGCCGGCCGCACGGCGCTCACGCGCGCCGCGTGGGCCTGGGCCACGGGCGCGAAGGAACGCCGGTGCTCGGGCAAGGGGCCGTGCTGGCGCAAAGCGTCCAGGTGTTGCGCGGTGCCGTAGCCCTTGTGTTGGTTGAAGCCGTACTGCGGATGCCGCAGGTGCAGCTCGTCGAGCAGGCGGTCGCGCGTGACCTTGGCCAGGATGGAGGCGGCCGAGATGGCCGGTACCTTGGCGTCGCCTTGCACGATGGCTTCGGCCAGCACGTCCAGCGGCGGCAGGCGGTTGCCATCCACCAGCACCTTCACCGGCTTCAGGCGCAGCCCGGCGACCGCGCGCTGCATGGCCAGCAGGGTGGCCTGCAGGATGTTGAGCGTGTCGATCTCCTCCACCGAGGCCAGGGCCACGCTGCAGCACAGGGCCTTGGCGCGGATCTCGTCGTACAGCCGCTCGCGCCGCGCGGCGCTGAGCTGCTTGGAGTCGGCCAGGCCCGCTATGGGCTGCAGTTCGTCGAGGATGACCGCGGCCGCCACCACCGGACCCGCGAGCGGACCGCGGCCGGCCTCGTCCACGCCGGCGTGCAGGCCGGGCGTATCCCACACCAGCGTGGCCTGCTCAGCGAGCAAGAAGCGCTTCGATCGCATCGGTGGCCAGCGCCGCGGTGTCGCGGCGCAGCTGGTGGTGCAGTTGCGTGAAGCGGGCCTGCAGCGCGCGCACGCGCTCGGGCGCGTCGAGCCAGTCGAGCACGGCCTGCGCCAGGCGCTGGGGCGAGGCCTCTTCCTGCAGCAGCTCGGGCACGACGAAGTCCTGGCACAGGATGTTGGGCAGGCCCACCCAAGGCTGCAGGCGCTGGCGACGCATGATCTGCCAGGACAGCCAGTTCATGTTGTAGGCAATGACCATGGGCCGCTTGAACAGCGCGGCCTCCAGCGTGGCGGTGCCGCTGGCGATCAGCGTGGCATCACAGGCGGCCAGCACGGCATGCGACTGACCTGGCACCACCTGCACCAGGTCCGACACGCCCGCCTCGCGCGCCACGCGCTCGATGCGCTCGCGCTGCACGGGCACGGCGGGCAACACGAAGCGCAGCCCCTGGCGCGCCCGCCGCATGAGCCGCGCCGCCTCGAAAAATCGGTGCGCGAGGTAGTCGACCTCCGAGCCACGGCTGCCCGGCAACAGCGCCACCACCTCAGCGTCCTCGGGCAGGCCGAGCTGGCGGCGCGCGGCCTGGCGGTCGGGCTCCAGGGGCACCACGTTGGCCACCGGGTGCCCCACGTAGGTGGCGGCGATGCCGTGCTCGGCGAGCAGCGCGGGCTCGAAGGGAAAGATGCACAGCACGTGGTCGGCGCTCGCCTGGATCTTGCGCACGCGCTCGGGCCGCCAGGCCCAGATCGAGGGACAGACGAAATGCACCGTGCGCACGCCCGCCGCCTTGAGACTCGCTTCGAGTTCGAGGTTGAAGTCGGGCGCGTCCACCCCGATGAAAACGTCGGGTCGCTCGCCTTGCAGCAGGCGTTGGCGCAGCTGCTGGCGTATGCCCACGATTTCGCGGTAGTGCCGCAGAACCTCGACATAACCGCGCACGGCCAGCCGCTCGCTGGGCCACCAGGCGTCGAAACCCTGGGCGACCATCTGCGGACCGCCGATGCCCACGCCCGTGAGGCCCGGCCAGCGCTGGCGCAGGCCACCCAGCAGCAGGCCCGCGAGCAGATCGCCCGAGGCCTCGCCTGCCACCAGGGCGAAACGTGGCGATGCGCTCACGCCAAACCCCTCTTCAGCGAACGATGCCGCGCTGCGGCGAGGCGCCGCGCAGGAAGCCCAGCATCAGATCGACGTCTTCCCCGGCCTCGGGCTTTTCAAGGCGCAGCGCGTCGATGCGCGCCATGGCTTGCTCGAGCGTGCGGTCCTCGCGGTAGAGCGCCTTGTGCATGGCCTTGACGGCGGCGATGCGCTCGGCCGAAAAGCCGCGCCGGCGCAGGCCCTCAAAATTCATCGAGCGCGCACTGGCGGGCTGGCCCTGAGTCATCACGAACGGTGGCACGTCGGCAAGCAGCGCGGAGCACATGGCCGTCATGGCGTGCGCGCCGATGCGCACGAACTGGTGAACCACGGTGAAGCCGCCAAGGATCGCCCAATCGCCCACGTGCACGTGCCCCGCGAGTTGCGAGTTGTTGGCGAAGATGGTCTTGTTGCCCACCACGCAATCGTGCGCGAGGTGCACGTAGGCCATGATCCAGTTGTCGTCGCCCAGGCGCGTGAGCCCCTTGTCACCGGGCGAGCCGATGTTGAAGGTGCAGAACTCGCGGATGGTGTTGCGGTCGCCGATCACCAGCTCGCAGGGCTCGCCCGCGTACTTCTTGTCCTGCGGGATCGCGCCGAGGGAGTTGAACTGGAAGATGCGGTTGTCGCGGCCGATGGTGGTGTGGCCCTCGATCACGCAGTGCGGACCGACCGTGGTGCCGGCGCCGATCTTCACGTGCGGACCGATCACGGTGTACGGACCGACCTCGACAGTGCTGTCGAGCGAGGCCGAGGGATCGACGATCGCCGTGGGGTGGATACGCGTCATTGGCAGACCTCCGCGCAACGCGCTGCGGAGCGGGCCCCTTCGGGCGGCCGTGCGGTGCTCATGCGTCGCGCCCCGCCGTCAGGCAACCGTGCGCATGGTGCACATGAGCTCGGCCTCGCAGGCCACCTCATTGCTCACGCGGGTGACGCCCTTGAACTTGTAGATGCCGGCCTTGGCGCGTTCCAGGCTCACGTCCATCACGAGCTGGTCGCCCGGCTCCACGGGGCGCTTGAAGCGCGCGCCGTCGATGCCGGCGAAGTAGTAGACCGTCTTGTCGTCGGGTGCCACGCCCATGGTGTCGAAGGTCAGCAGCGCGGCCGTCTGCGCCATCGCTTCGAGCATGAGAACGCCCGGCATCACGGGCCGGTGGGGGAAGTGGCCGGTGAAGAACGGCTCATTGATGGTGACGTTCTTGAGCGCCTGGATGCGCTGGCCCTTTTCGATCGAGACCACGCGGTCCACGAGCAGGAAGGGGTAGCGGTGGGGCAGGAGTTTGAGGATCTGGTGGATGTCCATCAGGCGTCGTCCGTTCTGGTCTGGGCCCGCGCGATCGCTTGTTCCACGGCCTTGAGCCGTTCGCGCAGGCGGTTGAGCTGCTTGAGCGAAGCAGCGTTCTTTTCCCAGGCGGCATTGTCGTCGATGGGGAACATGCCGGTGTAATGGCCCGGCTGCAGGATGGAGCGCGTGACCACCGAGGCCGCCGAGATGTTGACGCCATCGGCCAGCTTGAGGTGACCCAGCACAACGGCGCCGCCGCCGATGGTGCAACGCGCGCCGATATCGGCGCTGCCGGCCACGCCCACGCAACCGGCCATGGCCGTGTGCGCGCCCACGCGCACGTTGTGGCCGATCTGGATCAGGTTGTCGAGCTTGACGCCATCCTCGATCACCGTGTCGTCGAGCGCGCCGCGGTCGATGCAGGTGTTGGCACCGATCTCCACCCCATGGCCGATGCGCACCGCGCCCAGTTGCTCGATCTTGATCCACTGCCCCTGGTGCGGCGCAAAGCCGAAGCCGTCGGCGCCGATCACCACGCCGCTGTGCAGGATGCAGCGATCGCCCACGGAGCAGCGCTCGCCCAGCGTGACGCGTGGGTGCAGCACGCTGCCCTCGCCCACCGCCGCGTCGCGACCGATCACCGCGTGGGCGCCGATGCGCGCGCCAGCGCCGACCCGGGCGCCTTCGGCGATCACCACGAACGGCCCGACATCGACGCCGGGCCCCAACACCGCGTCGGGGTGCACGCTGGCGAGCGGATCGATCCGCGGCGTGCGCGCGGGCTCGTGCCGTTCGCGCCACCACTGGGTCAGGCGCGCGAAATAGAGGTAGGGATCGTCGGTGACGATGCGCGCGACGCGATCGGCTGTGGTGGCCTCGAGCGCGGGTGGCACGATGAGGGCGCCTGCCTGGGAGGCCGCGATCTGGGTGGCGTAGCGCGCACTGGCCACGAAGGCCAGTTCATCGGCGCGGGCGCTGTTCAGCGGCGCGAGCCGCTGCACGAGAAAGGAGGCGTCACCGACCAGGCTGCCACCGAGGGCATCGACGATGGCGCCCAGCGGTGCTGCCACGGCGCGGCTTACTTGCCGTCGAGCTGGGACATCACGCGATCGGTGATGTCCACGCGCGGGCTCACGTAGTAGGCTTCCTGCACGATCAGGTCGTACTTTTCGGCCTCGGCGATCGTGCGGATCACGCGGTTGAGCTTTTCGACGACCTGCTGCAGGGCCTCGTTGCGGCGCAGGTTGAGCTCTTCCTGGAAGTCGCGCTGGCGGCGTTGCAGGTCGCGTTCCTGCTCGACCAGCTGTCGCTGGCGCGGGGTGCGCTGGCTCTCGGGCAGCGTGGGCGATTCGCGCTCGAACTTCTCGACGGCCTGGCGGAGCTGGTCGGCCGAGGCACGGAGGTCGCGCTCACGCTTGGAGAAATCCTGCTCCAGCTTGGCCGAGACGGCCTTGGCTGTGGAGGAGTCGCGCAGGATGCGCTCGACGTTGACGGCGCCAACCTTGGCACCGGCCTTGGCGTCCTGCGCCGCGGCACCGCCGACCATGGCCAACGCCAGCGACACCGCCAGGGCGAATTGCCGTGCGAACAGGCGAGTTGGGGTGTTCATCAAAAGGACGTTCCGATCTGAAACTGGAATCTCTGGATTCTATCGCCCTCGAACTTGCGAACGGGGTTAGCGAATGCAATACGCAAAGGGCCGATCGGCGACAGCCAGCTCACGCCAAGACCGACGGAAGCGCGCAGGTCGCGGGCATTGGGACGGGTGTCGTTCTCGCCAAAAACGTTACCCACGTCGAAGAAGCCAAACATGCGCAGGGTGCGGTCATTGCCCGCGCCGGGAAACGGCATGATGAATTCGGTATTGAGCGCAATGCTGCGATTGCCGCCAATGTTGATGACGGACCCGTTGGGGGAATTGATCACCGGCGAGGTCGGGCCCAGGGTGCCGCCCTCGAAGCCGCGCACCGAACCCAGGCCGCCGCCGAAGAAATTCTTGAAGACCGGGTACGGGCGGCCACCAAGGCCCTTGCCGTAGCCCAGTTCGGCGTTGAAGGCCAGGGTGTACTGGCGCGACAGCGGGTAGTACTGCTGGAACTGCAGGTTGGTCTTGGCGTAGCGCGCGTCGCCCGACAGGCTCATCTCGCCGTTGACGCGCATCAGCCGTCCCTTGGTGGGCACCAGCGCGCTGTCGCGGCTGTCGCGCGTCCAGCCCAGGGTCAATGGCAGGGTGTTGCTGGTGCGACCGAACTGCGCGGCGTAGTCCTCGTACGCCGTCGGCAGGAAGTTGCCCGGCTCGATGGTGGTCTGCTCCACGCCGGCGCCGAAGAACACGGTGTCGATCTCGGTGAAGGGCACGCCGAAGCGCACGCTCACGCCCTTGGTGACCAAGCGGTAGTCGCCATCCTGGTTGTCGTAGGGGCGCGTGGTGCGGTAATAGGCGTCGAAGGCACGCGAGACGCCGTCCTTGGTGAAGTACGGGTCGACCGTGCTCACCACCAGCTGGCGGTTGAACTTGCTGGTGTTGATGTCCAGGCCCAGGTAGTTGCCGGTGCCGAACACGTTCTCCTGGCGAATGCCCGCGATGATCGAGAGCTTTTCTTCCTGCGAGTAGCCCGCGCCCAGGGTCAGGTTGCCCGTGGGCTTTTCGACCACGGTGACGGTCAGGTCCACCTGGTCGGGCGAGCCAGGCACAGGCTCGGTGTTCAGGTCGACCGAGGTGAAGAAGCCCAGGCGGTCGATGCGGTCGCGCGAGAGGCGGATGCGGTCGCTGTCGTACCAGGCGGCTTCGAATTGCCGGAACTCGCGCCGGATGATCTCGTCGCGCGTGCGGTTGTTGCCCTCGACGTGGATGCGGCGCACGTAGACACGGCGCTGCGGCGTGGCGCGCAGCGTGAAGGCCACGCGCTTGTTGACGCGGTCGATGTCGGGCGTGGCCTCGACCTGGGCGAAGGCGTAGCCGAAGGCGCCGAAGTACTCGGTGAACGCTTTGGTGGTGTTGGTGACGTCCTCGACGTTGTAAGCCTCGCCGGGCTTGAGCGTGACGAGCGACTTGAACTCGTCCTCGCGGTCCAGGTAATCACCCTGCAGCACCACCGAGGACACCACGTAGCGGTCGCCTTCGGTGACGTTGATGGTGACCGACATGCTCTGCTTGTCGGGCGAGATGGCGACCTGCGTGGAGTCGATGCGGAAGTCGATGAAGCCGCGGCTGAGGTAGTAGGAGCGCAGCGTCTCGATGTCGGCGTTGAGCTTGGCGCGCGAGTAGCGGTCGCTCTTGGTGTACCAGCTCAGCCAGTTGCCCGTGTCGAGATCGAACAGGCCGCGCAGGGTCGACTCGGAAAATGCCTGGTTGCCGACGATGCGGATCTCGGTGATCTTGGCGATCTCGCCTTCGGTCACGCTGAAGTTCAGGTTGACGCGGTTGCGTTCGGTCGGTGTGACGGTGGTCACCACCTCGGCGCCGTAGAAGCTGCGGTTGATGTACTGGCGCTTGAGCTCCTGCTCGGCGCGGTCGGCCAGGGCCTTGTCGAACGGCCGGCCGTCGGTCAGGCCGATGTCGCGCAGCACGCCGCGCAGCACCTCGTCGCTGAACTCCTTGATGCCCGAAAAGCTCAGGCCGGCCACGGTGGGCCGCTCTTCCACGATGACGACCAGCACGTCGTTGCTGATCTGCAGCCGCACGTCACTGAACAGACCGAGGCCGAAGAGCGAGCGGATGGCCGCGCTGCCCTTGTCGTCGTTGTACTGATCGCCGATGCGAAACGGCAGCGACGCGAAGACCGTGCCCGGTTCGACCCGCTGCAAGCCCTCGACGCGGATGTCGCGCAGGGTGAAGGGATCGACCGCCCACGCCGGCAAGGCGGCCAGCAGGCCCATCGCGAGCGCAGAAAGACTCAGGCCGCGAAGACCTCGTTTGGATTGATTCATGCGAAGGAAATGTTCAGCCGGCGAGGCGGACGACATCGTTGAACAGGGCAACGGACATGAGCGCCATGAGCACCACGACACCACCACGCTGCAGGCGCTCCATCCACGCGTCCGACACGCTTCGGCCCGTGAGCGCCTCCCAAAGATAATACATGAGGTGCCCCCCATCGAGGACCGGCAGCGGCAGCAGATTGAGCACGCCCAGGCTCACGCTGATGAGGGCCAGGAACAGAAGGTAGGAGGTCAGGCCCAGGCTGGCCGACTTGCCGGCGTAGTCGGCGATGGTCAGGGGGCCGCTGAGGTTGCTCAGCGAGGCCTCGCCAATCAGCATGCGCCCCATCATCTTGAGGGTGAGCCAGGACATCTCCCAGGTTCTTTGCACGCCGCGCACCAGGCCGTCGACGGGGCCATGGCGCACGGTCAGCATGGCGGGGGCGTCGCCCACGTAGGCCTCCACCCGCGCGATCCATTGGCCGCCCTGCTGCTGCGGGCGTGGCGTCACCGCCAGGCTGAGCGCCTGGCCGCCACGGTCAATGTCCCAGCGCTGCGGTTTCGGCTGGCCCTGCGGGCCCACCGACTCGCGGATCAGGCGGCGCAGTTCCTGGCCGTCCCGCACCGGCCGGCCGTCGATGCGGCGCACCAGGTCGCCGTCGCGCAGGCCGGCGGCCTGCGCCGCCCCGCCATCGAAGACCTGCCCCACGCGCGGCGCGGTGTGCGGCGAGGTGATGCCGATGCGGCGGAACAAGGCGGCATCCGCCTCTCGCACGTCCAGGCCGGCAAGTGCCAGCGTGATCGGACGCGCTGGCGCCTCGGGCGCGGCGGCCACCCACAGGGTGAGGTCCTGGCCGTCCAGCGCCGCCTGGGTGATGCGCCAGCGCAGGTCCTCGAAGGATGCGACGCCCTCGCCCGCCGCCAAGCCATCGGAGCCGTCGTTGGCCTCGCTGGCGCGCAGCACCCATTCGCCGCCGCGCAGGCCGGCGCGCTCGGCCACGGTGCCAGCGGCCGGCGCCGACAGCACGGGCTGCGGCTCCTCGATGCCCACCCAATTGATCACCGAATAGATGAGGGTGGCCAGCAGCAGGTTGGCCAGTGGGCCAGCGGCGACGATGGCCGCGCGCGAGCGCAGCGGCTGGGTGTTGAAGGCCAGGTGGCGCTCGACGGGGTCCACCGGCGCCTCGCGCTCGTCGAGCATGCGCACGTAGCCACCGAGCGGCAACGCCCCAAGCACGAACTCCGTGGGCTTGCCGGGGCGGTGCCATCGCAGGATGGGTTTGCCAAAGCCCACCGAAAAGCGCAGCACCTTGACGCCACAGGCCACGGCCACGCGGTAGTGGCCGTATTCGTGGATCGCGATCAGCAGACCCAGGGCAACGAGGAAGGCGATGACGGTGAGCATGGGCGACTCGCTGCGCCAGGGGACAGGCCGGGCCGGCGCGAAGGATCAGGTCTGCAAACGGGTGACTTGCTGCCGCGCGCAGGCGCGGGCCTCTTCGTCGAGCGCCAGCAGGTCGGCCAGCGATTGTGGCTTGGAAGGGCTCACGCGCTGCAAAGTTGCATCGTTGACCGCGTGGATGTGGTCGAAGCGCAGCCGCCGGTCGAGAAAGGCCGCCACGGCCTCCTCGTTGGCGGCGTTGAGCACCGCGGTGGTACCGGCCGGCCCGCGCAGCGCGGACCAGGCCAGCGGCAGGCCGGGGAAACGTGTCTCGTCGGCGGTTTCGAAACTCAGCGTGCCCAGGGTGGCGAAGTCGAGCGCGCTGGCGCCCGAGGCGATGCGCTCGGGCCAGGCCAGGCCATAGGCGATGGGCACCCGCATATCGGGCGTGCCGAGCTGGGCCACGATGGAGCCGTCGCGGTACTGCACCATGGAGTGGATGACGCTCTGCGGGTGGATCACCACCTCGATGCGCTCGGGCGCCAGGCCGAAGAGGTAGCGCGCCTCGATGACCTCCAGCGCCTTGTTCATCATGGTCGCGGAGTCGACCGAGATCTTTCGGCCCATGACCCAGTTGGGGTGGGCGCAGGCCTGCTCGGGTGTGACATCGGCCAGCGTGCCGGGCGCGCGGGTGCGAAAAGGCCCCCCGGAGGCCGTGAGCACGATCTTGTCCACGCGCCGTTCCCAGCTCGCCGGGTCCTCGGGCAGCGACTGGAACACCGCCGAGTGCTCGCTGTCGATGGGCAGCAGCGTGGCGCCGCCGGCGCGCACGGTGTCCATGAACAAATCGCCGCCGACCACGAGCGCCTCCTTGTTGGCCAGCAGCAGTTTCTTGCCGGCGCGCGCGGCGGCCAGGCTGGGCGCCAGGCCGGCGGCACCGACGATGGCGGCCATCACGGCGTGCACCTCGGGCGCTTCGCTCACCTCGCACAGGGCCTGGGCACCCTGCCGCACCTCGACGGCCAGGCCGGCCTCGCGCACGCGCTCGCGCAGACGCGCGGCGGCGGCGGCGTCCACCAGCACCGCGATGCGCGGCTGGAAGGCCCGGCACTGCTGGAACAGGGCTTCGTCCTGGCGCGCGGCGGTGAGGGCGAACACGCGGTAGCGCCCGGGGTGGCGCGCGACCACGTCGAGCGTGCTTTGCCCGATCGAGCCCGTGGAACCGAGGATGGTGATGAATTGCGGGGCGTCGGACATGGATCAGAAGGAGACGAGCATCATGGCCAGCGGCAGCACGGGCAGCAAGGCGTCGATGCGGTCGAGAACGCCGCCATGGCCCGGCAGCAGGCCGCTGGAGTCCTTGACGCCGGCCGCGCGCTTGACCAGGGACTCGACCAGGTCGCCCACCACGCTCATCGTGGTGAGGAACACCAGGGCGGCCAGGGCCAGCGGCGGCCCCAGGCTCCAGAGCGTGTCGTACAGGTGGCCAGGCGCCAGCCAGCCCCGCTGGGTGCCCAGCAGCCAGACGCCGGCGAGCAAGAACACGCCGATGAGGCCGCTGATGGCGCCCTCCCAGCTCTTGCCCGGGCTGATGCGGGGCGCGAGCTTGCGGCGCCCGAAACGCTTGCCGCCGAAATACGCGGCGATGTCGGCCGCCCACACCAGCAGCAGCACGGACAGCAGAAAGCCCAGGCCGATCAGGCGCGCCTGGACCAGCGCCAGCCAGGCACAGGCGATCAGAAACAGGCCCAGCCACAGGCGGATCCAGAGTGGGCAGCGGGTCAGCGCCTCGGTGCCACCGCGCAGCAGCACCAGGGCCAGCAGCACCCAGACCCCGCACAGGCCCAGCCACAGGCGAGGCCAGGGACGCTCCACCCCACCCAGCAGCCAAAACACCAGGCCCGCGACGCCCAGCGCCAGCCCGGCGCTCACCGCGCGGGTCTGGCCGCAGCCATTGAGCCGCGCCCATTCCCAGCCTGCCGTGCCGATCAACACCAGCGTGAAGGCCGCGAAGGGTTCGATCGACGGGTACAGCAGCGTGGGCAGGAAGACGGCGAGCAGCAGCAGCGCCGTGATGACCCGCTGTTTAAGCATCGCGGGTTCCGGCGTCGGCGGTCACGGCGGCGTCGGCACGCTGCGCGGAGGTCTGGCCGAAGCGGCGTTCGCGGCGCGCGTACTCGGCCAGGGCCAGGTCCAGCTGCGCGGCGTCGAACTCGGGCCAGAGGCAGTCGCTGAACACCAGCTCGGCGTAAGCCGCTTGCCACAACAGGAAGTTGCTGATGCGCTGCTCACCACCGGTGCGGATGATGAGGTCGGGATCGGGCACATGGGCCATGGCCATCGCGGCCGACAGGCTCTCTTCGGTGATGGCTTCGCCGCGCTCGGCCAGCCGTTGCGCGGCCTGCGCCATGTCCCAGCGCCCGCCGTAGTTGAAGCAGACATTGAGCACCAGGCGCTCATTGCCCTGCGTCGCCGCCTCCGCCGAAGCCAGGCCTTGCGCCAGGCGCGGCGACAGGCGCGAGCGGTCACCGGGGAAATGCAGGCGCACGCCACTGTCGGCCAGGCGCGGCACCTCGCGCGACAGCGCCACGGCCAGCAGGTCCATCAGGCTGGCCACCTCGTCCACGGGGCGGCTCCAGTTCTCGGACGAGAACGCGAACACGGTAAGCACCCGGATGCCGCGCTGCACGCTGGCCTCGACGATGCGGCGCAGCGCGTCCACGCCTTGCTTGTGGCCGGCCACACGCGGTAGCCAGCGCTTCTGGGCCCAGCGGCCATTGCCGTCCATCACGATCGCGACGTGATGCGGCAGGTTCTGGGCGACGGTGTTCTGCATGCCTCGGTCTGGCTCGAACGGGACCGGCGGCTCAGACCGCCATGATGTCCTGCTCCTTGCTGGCCACGAGCTTGTCCACCTCGGTGATCATGCGATCGGTCAGCTTCTGGATGTCGTCCTGGGCACGGCGCTCATCGTCCTCGGAGACTTCCTTGTCCTTCAGCAGCTTCTTGAGCGCTTCGTTGGCGTCGCGGCGCAGGTTGCGGATGGCGACCTTGGCGGACTCGCCCTCGCCCTTCACCACCTTGGTGAGCTCCCGGCGGCGCTCTTCGGTCATGGGCGGCATGGGCACGCGGATCAGGTCGCCCTGCGAGGCCGGGTTCAGGCCCAGGTCGGACTCGCGGATCGCCTTCTCGATCTTGGCGCCCATGCCCTTCTCCCAGGGCGCAACGCCGATGGTGCGGGAGTCGAGCAGCGACAGGTTGGCCACCTGCGACAGGGGCAGCATGGAGCCGTAGTAGTCCACGTGCACGGTGTCCAGCAAGGCCGGGTTCGCGCGGCCGGTGCGGACCTTGGTCAGGCTGTTCTTGAACGCCTCGATGGACTGCTGCATCTTGTGCTCGGCGTTCTTGCGGGTATCGGCAATGGTCATCTTGGGGGTCTCCTGTGGGCGGACGCGCTCAGACGTGAACGAGGGTGCCCTCGTCGGCGCCCATCACCACGTTGCGCAGCGCGCCGGGCTTGAAGATGGAAAACACCTTGACAGGCAGCTTCTGGTCACGGCACAGCGCGAACGCCGTCGCGTCCATCACCTGCAGGTTCTTGACCATGGCCTCGTCGAAGGAAATGGTGGTGTAGCGCGTGGCGCTCGGGTCCTTGTTCGGGTCGGCGGTATAGACCCCGTCGACCTTGGTGGCCTTGAGCACCATCTCGGCACCGATCTCGGCGCCGCGCAGCGCGGCCGCGGTGTCGGTGGTGAAGAAGGGGTTGCCGGTGCCGGCGGCGAACACCACCACCTTGCCTTCTTCGAGGTACTGCAGGGCCTTGGGGCGCACGTACGGCTCGACGACCTGCTCGATGCCGATGGCGGACATCACGCGGGCCACCAGGCCGGCCTTGTTCATGGTGTCGGCCAGCGCCAGCGAGTTCATGACCGTGGCGAGCATGCCCATGTAGTCGGCGGTGGCGCGGTCCATGCCCACGGAGCCACCGGCCACGCCGCGGAAGATGTTGCCACCGCCGATGACGATGGCCACTTGCACCCCGAGGCGGGTGACTTCGGCGATTTCGTCGACGATGCGCACGATGGTGGCGCGGTTGATGCCGAAGGCGTCATCGCCCATGAGGGCTTCACCGGACAGCTTCAGCAGGATCCGTTGGTAGGCGGGCATGAAAGGCTTTCTGGATCGGTTCGCGGCGCGGGCAGCCGCCAAGTGTAGCGGCGGTCCAGGGGGCCACTGGCCGCCCCGCCGCCGAAAAATGGTCAACACATATGACAACGGGCCTTGCGGCCCGTTGTCTGAGGGAGCAGGACGCTCAGGCGCCCTTGGCCGCCGCGACCTGGGCCGCCACCTCGGCGGCGAAGTCGTCGACCTTCTTCTCGATGCCCTCGCCCACCACGAACAGGGTGAAGGACTTCACCGTGGTATTGGCGGCCTTGAGCATCTGCTCCACCGTCTGCTTGTCGTTCTTGACGAAGGGCTGGTTGAACAGCGAGACCTCCTTGAGGTACTTCTGCACCGAACCTTCGATCATCTTGGCGGCGATGTCGGCGGGTTTGCCGGACTCGGCCGCCTTGGCGGTGGCCACCGAGCGCTCGCGCTCGATCAGCTCGGCCGGCACGTCGGCGCTGGTCAGCGCCACGGGCTTCATGGCGGCCACGTGCATGGCCACGTCCTTGGCGGCCGCCTCGTCGCCGTCGAACTCGACGACCACGCCGATGCGGGTGCCGTGCAGGTAGCTGGCCAGCTTGGACGAGCCGCTGTAGCGCTTGAAGCGGCGGAACGACATGTTCTCGCCGATCTTGCCAATCAGGCCCTTGCGCACGTCTTCCAGCGTCGGGCCGAAGCCGTCCTGGCTGTAGGCCAGGGCGCCCAGGGCGTCGACGTCGGCCGGGTTGTGTTCGGCGATGAGCTTGGCCGCGGCTTTGGCCAGGGCCAGGAAGCTGTCGTTCTTGGTCACGAAGTCGGTTTCGCAGTTGACCTCGATGAGCGCGCCGGTGTTGCCCTGCACGGCGGCGGCCACCACGCCTTCGGCGGTCACGCGGCTGGCGGCCTTGCCGGCCTTGGTGCCCAGCTTGACGCGCAGCAGTTCCTCGGCCTTGGCCATGTCGCCATCGGCCTCGGTGAGGGCTTTCTTGCACTCCATCATGGGGGCGTCGGTCTTGGCGCGCAGCTCAGCGACCATGCTTGCGGTGATTGCCATGTGTGTTCTCCTGGGGTCCGGCGCGTCGGGTGCGCCGGCGGGTCAATGATGGATTTCGGTTACGAAAAAGGGGCTACGCGAGCCCCTCGTTCGCGCGCGAAACGGGATCAGGCCGCGTCGTCCTGCACTTCGACGAACTCGTCGCCGCCTTCAGCCGACACGGCCTTGGCCACGTCGGACACGGCGTTGGCGCGGCCTTCCAGCACGGCGTCGGCGATGCCGCGGGCGTACAGGGCCACGGCGCGGGCCGAGTCATCGTTGCCGGGGATCACATAGTCGATGCCGACGGGCGAGTGGTTGGTGTCGACCACGCCCACCAGCGGAATGCCCAGCTTCTGGGCCTCGAGCACGGCGATCTTGTGGAAACCCACGTCGACCACGAAGATGGCATCGGGCAGCGCGGTCATGTCCTGGATGCCGCCGATGTCCTTCTCAAGCTTTTCCATCTCGCGGTTGAACATGAGCTGTTCCTTCTTGCTCATGCTGTCCAGGCCGGCTTCCTTCTGAGCCTGCATGTCTTTCAGGCGCTTGATGGAAGTCTTGACGGTCTTGAAGTTGGTCAGCATGCCGCCCAGCCAGCGCTGGTCGACGAAGGGCACGCCGGCGCGGCGCGCTTCCTGGGCCACGATGTCGCGCGACTGACGCTTGGTGCCCACCATCAGCAGGGTGCCGCGGTTGGCCGACAGCTGGCGCACGAACTTCTGCGCGTCGTGGAACATCGGCAACGTCTTTTCGAGGTTGACGATGTGGATCTTGTTGCGGTGCCCGAAGATGAAGGGCGCCATCTTGGGGTTCCAGAAGCGGGTCTGGTGACCGAAATGGACACCGGCTTCCAGCATTTCGCGCATGGAAATGGACATGAGTTGTTTCCTGAGGTTAGGTCTAAAATCCGGCCCCGATCGCGGCGGTAGCGGGTGGAGCAACTCCACGGCGGCCGACGCGACACCCGGATGGGCCGGTTTGCGATTGACTTTGCGCCGATGGGCTTCAGGCGAAGCCCCAGATGCAAAGCCTATCGATTATAGCACCCGGTGTCTGGGCGCCCTCTTCTCTTCCCTCCCTTTGCATGAACATCGCCATCGTGGGCGCAGGTGTCTGCGGCGTGACCACCGCCCATGAGCTGCTGAACGACGGTCACACGGTGACCCTGTACGAAAAGCGCGGCACGCCCGCCGAGGAAGCGAGCTTCGCGCCGGCCGGCCTGGTGTCCACCGCCTGGGCGCTGGCCTGGGCCGGCCCTGAGCACCGGCTGCACGCCCCCTGGGCGCCCCCTGGCCCTGGCGTGCGCTGGCGCGCCGGACTGGACACCGCCGCCTGGCGATGGTGGCGGCGCTGGCGGCGCGAGGAGCGCCGCCGCAGCGACGACGCCCTGCTGGCCCTGCGCGACCTGATCGACCGAGGCCTGCAGCGCCAGATTGAACTGACCGCCGAACTCGACCTGGACCACGACCGCAGCGACGACCTGTTGGTGCTGCTGAGCGACGCCCGCGAAGCAGCCAATGCGCAGCCCGCCATCGACCGCCTGCGCGGCCTGGGGCTGGAGCTGCGCGCGGTCTCGGCCGACGAGGCGCGCGCCATCGAACCCGCCCTCAATCCGACCGCGCCCCTGCATTCGGCCGTGCACCTGCGCGGCCCCGGGGTGGCCAACTGCCGCGAATGGACCATGCTCATGCGCCACCGCGTCGCGCGCCTGGGCGGTGCCTTGCACTTGCGCACCGGCGTCACCGGGCTGCGGCCGGACGGCCTGGGGTGGCGGCTGAGCGCCTCGGACGGCAGCGAGGCGCGCTTCGACGCCGTGGTGCTGTGCGCCGGCGTCGGCGCGGACGAGCTGCTCGGCAACCTCGGTTTGCCCACGCCCTGGACGGTGCTGTGGTCGCACTCCCTGAGCGCGGGGCTGCGCGAGCCCATGGACGCGCCCGTGTCGGCCGTGCTCGACCTCAAGTCACGCATCGCCATCACCCGCTTGGGCCAGCGGGTGCGCGCCTCGGGCGGGGCCGATCTCGGCGGCTCCGGCGCCGGCACCGATCCGGCCAGCCTGCGCCGGCTGGGCCAGGTGATGTCGCACTGGTTCCCGGCGGCGGCCCGTTTCTCGGGTCCGCAGGCCTCGATACAAAGCTGGCGCGGCGCCCTGGTCATGTCGGACGACGGCCTGCCCTGCATCGGCGCCAGCCGCCTGCCCGGCCTGTGGCTGAACCTGGCGCACGGCGCGGCCGGCTGGGCCATGGCCTGCGGCGCGGCGCGCCATCTCGCCGACGCCATCACCCACCCCTCCACCGAGGCCCCCGCCGCCTTTTCTCCCTCGCGTGTGGGGCTGTGAACCCGCGATCGCGTGGTGAAATGCCCACCATGCGATCCCTGCGCGCCGACCAACTCGAACCCCTGCACGACACGGCGGGTACGCGCGCGATCGAGCAGGCCCTGGCGGCCACCCTGCCCCCGCACGCCCTGATGGCCCGCGCCGGCGAGGCGGTGGCCCGCCTGGCCCTGGCCTGGCGGCCGCATGCGCGGCGCCTCTGGGTGGCCTGCGGCCCCGGCAACAACGGTGGCGACGGCCTGGTCGCCGCCCGCCATCTGTTTCAGGCCACTCCGCCCGGCTGGCGCGAGATCGTGGTGACGCACGACGCCCACCCCGAGCGCCTGCCAGCCGACGCCGCCTGGGCCTTGCGCGACGCCCTGGCCGCCGGCGTCACCGTGCAGTCCGCGCCTCCCGACAGCCCCGACCTGGTCATCGACGCCCTGCTGGGCATCGGCGCCCGCGCCTTGGGCCAGGACCCGCTGGCCACGCGCGTGCGCGAGGTGCGCGGCCATCGCGCGCCGGTGCTGTGCGTCGACCTGCCGAGCGGGCTGAACGCCGACAGCGGCGTGGACAGCGCCGGTGCCTGCCCCGACGCCGGCCCGCGCCAGACCCTGAGCCTGCTGACACTCAAACCCGGGCTGTTCACGGCCGGCGGGCGCGACGCCGCGGGCACGGTCTGGTTCCACGACCTCGGCGCCCCCGCCGACGGGGCGCCGCCCGCCGCCTGGTGGGGCGGGCACCTGCCTTCTGTGGCGGACCCGGCTGTCGGCCCCCACGCGGCCCACAAAGGCAGCCATGGGGACGTGGGCGTGCTGGGTGGCCAGCTGCCCGGCGCCACCGGTGTGGGCATGGCGGGCGCCGCCGTGCTGGCAGCGCGGGCCGCCCTGCACGCCGGCGCGGGGCGCGTGTACCTGGCACTGGTGGGGAACGGGCCAGCCCCCTCGCACGACCCGCTGTCACCCGAGCTGATGCACCGCCTGCCCGCCGCGCTGCTGGGCGCCGACGAGCACGCCCTGCCCGTGCTCGTCGCGGGCTGCGGCGGCGGCGAGGCCATTCGCGAATGGATGCCGCAGGCCCTGGTCTGCCCCCGGCTGGTGATCGACGCGGACGGGCTCAACGCCCTCGCCCGCGACCCCACGCTGCAGCGCCTGGCCGCGCGCCGCGCGGCGCGCGGCTGGCTGACGGTGCTCACGCCCCACCCGCTGGAAGCCGCCCGCCTGCTGGGGACCAGCACCGCCGAGGTCATGGCCGACCGATTGGGCGCCGCGCGCCAGCTCACCAAGCGCTTTGGCGCGGTCACGGTGCTCAAGGGGTCTGGAACCGTGGTGACCGAGCCCGGCGGCGCGCCCTGGATCAACGCCACCGGCAACGCCCGCCTGGCCACCGCCGGCACCGGCGACGTGCTGGCCGGGATGATCGGCGCGGCCTTGGCGCGCCCGCACGAACACGGCGCCGACGCCGTGCGCCGCGCCGTCGCCGCACACGGCGCGCTGGCGGACCACTGGCCCGCCGATCACACACTCACGGCCGGGCGGCTGGCGCGCGCGGCGCAGCCGCTCTGACACGCGCTACCGGGCGAATCAGCCCAGCAGCATCAGCCCCACCTGCAGGGCGATGATCACCACCAGCACCGACAGGTCGACCCCGCCCACCAGCGGGACCACGCGCCGCACGGGTGCCACGATGGGTGAGGACAGACGGTCGAGCAGCCCCATGAGGGGCGAGCGCGGCTGCACCCAAGACAGGATCGCGTAGACGATCAGCAGCAGCATGAGGCCCTGCAACAGGTCCCGCACCAGAAAACGCAGGCCCAGCACCGGCACGGCCGCCCAGGGCAACTCGCCGCCCGAGGCGATCAGCAGCCACAGCAGCGCGTGCAGCAGGGACAGCAGCACTGCGGCCACCAGGCTCGCGCCATCGATGCGGCCCTTGGCAATGGCCGCTGGCAACAGGCGGCGCAGCGGCTGCACCAGCCAGTCGGTGATTGCCATCACGAAGCGCCCGGGCTGCGCCTGCATGGGCACGCGCAGGTGGTTCATCCAGGCGCGCAGCAGCGCCGCGGCCACGAGGAAGAAAAAGACGGTGTCGAGCAGGAACAGGAGGATGCGCATGCCGGCGAGTTTAGGCCGTCGGGGACCTCAAGCCGCCAGGCGCTGACCGGCGCGCGGCGGCCGGGGGTCGAGTTCCAGGCCGGCGTCGAAGCGGCGCATGGCCTCGGCGCGCGAGGCCTCCAGAAAGTCCAGCATGATGGGCGAGCTGTCCACCAGGGCGTGGCGGCCATGGTGGAACTCGGGGTGCCACTGCACGCCGCGCGCGTAGGCCTCGCCGGTCCAGCGGATCGCCTCGACCAGGCCGTCGAGCGAGGACACGGCCTCCACCACGATGCCCTTGCCCAGGTCCGCCACCGCCTGGTGGTGGATGCTGGTGACGCGCAGCTGCGTGGACTTGGGGTAGAGATCGGTGAGCGCAGAGCCCTGGATGAAGGTGACGTCGTGCTCGAACTGGTCGTACAGCTCCACGTCCACGTGCTCGTGCGCGGCCGGGCATTGCGTGGCGATGTCCTGGAACAGTGTGCCGCCGAAAGCCACATTGAGCAGTTGCGCGCCACGGCACACGCCCAGCACGGGCTTCTTCTGCGCCAGGAAGCAGCGCATCAGCGCGAGTTCGTAGCGGTCGCGCACCACGTCGCCTCGCCACTCCTCGCGCAGCGGTTCCTGGCCGTAGGTTTCGGGCGCCACGTCCGCCCCGCCCTGCAGCACCAGGGCATCGAGTTCCTGCACCACGTGTTCAACCTTCAGGTGGCGCGCGGCCAGCTGGGTGTCCTGCGTAACGGCCGGCACCATGAAGGCCACGGCGCCATGCGCCATGATCCAGTGCGCCAGCGAGGCCTCGATGTACTGCAGGCTCTTGTTGCGAAAGCCCAGCTCGGGCGGCACATGGTGCATGAGCCGCGCCGACACGCCGATGCGCAAGGGCCGCTCCTGTTCGACGCGCGGCGATTTGCGGGCCCCGGCGCCGCCGAGGCTGCCCTTCGCACTCATCGCCGCGACGCTCACCGCTTGCCCCGCCTCGACTTGGAGGGCCCCGCGCGCGAGGGCTTGGCAACCGACTTCTTGTCGGCCGCACGGCGCACCGAGGACTTGAGTTCGGTGCCCGAGCGCGGCCTGGCCGCGCCCCGCTCCCGCCGCCCCGCGGCGGCCGAAGCGGCGTCGCCGCCGGTCTTGTCGCGCATGGCCTTGAACACCACGTCGTCCTCGCCGCTCACCAGGCGGAAATCGATGCGGCGACCATCCAGGTCGACCCGGCTGACCTGCACCTGCACGCGCGAGCCCAGCGTGTAGCGGATGCCCGTGCGCTCGCCGCGCAGTTCCTGGCGCGCCTCGTCGAAGCGGAAGTACTCGCCCCCCAGCTCGGTGATGTGCACCAGGCCCTCGACGTACATCGCATCCAGCGTAACGAAGAGGCCGAAGCTCGTGACCGCGCTGACCACGCCCGAGAACACTTCGCCCAGGTGCTCGCGCATGTACTTGCACTTG
>NZ_MKSS01000059.1:0-3440 GCF_001897365.1 Hydrogenophaga sp. 70-12 | reverse complement strand
CGATGGCGCCGGCCTGATCGAGCGCCTGCAGGATCGCCATGATGTCGTCGGGCGAGGCGCCCGTGCGGTTGATGGTGTCGATGATGTCCTGCAGCTTGCTGCCCGGCGCCCAGTTGAACATGCGGCCCCGGTCCTGCTCGGCCACCACGCTGGACTGCGGCAGCACCACCGTTTCGCCGCGGCCGAACGGCGCCGGCTGGCTGGCCACGGGCTGCTCGCCGATGATGACCTTCAGGTTGCCGTGCGCCACCGCGGCCGGGCGCACGCGCACGCCGTCGGCGATGACCACCGTGCCGGTGCGCGAGTTGAAGACCACGCGCGGCAGCTCCTGCCCCACCTGCACGCCGAGCTTCTGCAGCTCGGCCACGAAGGCCACGCGCTGCGTCGGGTTGGCCGGGGCCACCACCTCCACGCTGGTGGCGTCGCGCGTGCTGGCGATCTCGCCGTAGCGGCCATTGATGGTGCGAACGATGTTGGTGGCGGTCTGGAAGTGCGGGCGGCGCAGGCTCAGGGTGACGGTCTCGCGCGTGTCGAAATCGGTGGGAATCTCGCGCTCCACCGTGGCGCCGCTCGGCACGCGGCCGGCCGTGGGCGTGTTCACGGTCACGCTGGAGCCGCTCTGGCCCTGGGCCGAGAAGCCGCCCACCACCACGTTGCCCTGCGCCAGCGCGTACACCTCGCCGTCGGCCGCCATCAACGGCGTGAGCAGCAGCACGCCACCGCGCAGGCTCTTGGCGTCGCCCATGGAGGAGACGGTGATGTCGATGGTCTGTCCCTTGCGGTAGCCCGGCGGGAAGGTGGCGCTCACCATCACCGTGGCCACGTTCTTCAGGCGCGGGTCGTTGCGCTCGGGCAAGGTGACGCCGAACTGGCGCAGCATGTTGGCCACCGACTGGCCCTGGAAGCGGATCTGGCTGCTGTCGCCCGAGCCTTGCAGGCCGACCACCAGGCCATAGCCGATGAGCTGGTTTTCGCGCATGCCCTCCACCTGCACCAGGTGGCCCAGCGGCGTGGTGCGCGCGGCGTCGGCGCTGGCCTTTTGCGCGACGGCGGGCGCCGACGCGAGCAGCGACAGGGCAGTCAACAGGCCGGCGAGGCCCTGGTGCAGGGTGCGGGAGTTCATGCTGATGGCCCGATCAGAAAGGCATCCAGGGGCTGTTGAAGAAGCGCGTGAGCCAGCCCGGCGAGTTGGCATCGGCCAGGGTGCCGCTGCCCGAGTAGGCGATGCGCGCGTTGGCGATGCGCTGCGAGGACACGCGGTTGGCGGCGTCGATGTCCTGGCCGCGCACGTAGCCGCTCAGGCGGATGAATTCCTCGCCCTGGTTGAGCCACAGGCTTTTTTCGCCGGCGATGCGCAGCAAGCCGTTGGGCAGCACCTCCACCACCACGGCGGTGATGGCACCGCTCAGCGCGTTCTGCTGCGTGCTGCTGGCGTTGCCGTCGAAGGCGCGGTCCGCGCTCAGGCCGATGGGGGGCGTCACGTCCTTGCCGTCGATGCGCAGGGCGCCGATGCCGGCGCTGCTGCCCTTGTCGATCTGCGTGCCCGAGCGCTTGCTGGCCTGGGTGGTCTCCAGCAGCATCACGGTGATCACGTCGCCCACGCGGCGCGCGCGCGTGTCGGCCACCAGCGAGCCCGGTGCCTGCGGCGTGAACACGCCGCCGGAACGCGCCAGGCTCGGCGCCACCCGCACCACCGGCGCGGGATCGTCGGCCAGCGCCGGCGCGCGCGGCGGCGCGACGGCGGCGCAACCGGCCAGCAAGGCCGCGAGCAGCCCCAGCGCGGCGCGCATCAGCGCACCGCCTGCGCCAGGTTCTGCAGCATGCCGTCGGCCGCGCTCAGCACCTTGGTGCTCATCTCGTAGGTGCGCTGGGCGGTGATCATGTCCACCATCTCCTCCACCACCTGCACGTTGGAGCCTTCCAGCGCGCCCTGCTTGATGGCCCCCAGGGCCTCCTCGCCCGCGATGCCTTCGGTGGGAACGCCGCTGGCGGCGGTCTCCTGGTACAGGTTGTCGCCCAGGGCCAGCAGGCCGGCCGGGTTGACGAAGCCGGCGAGCGTGATCTGGCCGATCTCCTGCGGCGCGGTGTCGCCGGGCAGGCTGACGCTGACGGTGCCGTTCTCGCCGATGGTGATGGACTTGGCGTTGGCCGGCAGCGTGATGTCGGGCACCAGCGGATAGCCCTGCGCGGTCATCAGGCGGCCCTCGGGGCTGCGCTGCAGCTGGCCCGCGCGCGTGTAGGCGGTCTCGCCGCCGGGCAGTTCCACCTGCAGGAAGCCCTGGCCCTGGATGGCGATGTCCAGCGGCTGACCCGTGGTCTGCAGGCTGCCGGTGGTGAACACCTTCTGCGTGCCGGCCACGCGCACGCCATTGCCCAGCTGCACGCCCACGGGCGTGTTCATGCCCTCGGCCTGTGCGGCGCCGGGCTGGCGCTCCACCTGGTAGAACAGGTCCTCGAACACCACGCGGTCGCGCTTGAAGCCGGTGGTGTTGACGTTGGCCAGGTTGTTGGCGATGGCCTGGAGCTTGGCGTCCTGCGCCTGCACGCCGGTCTTGGCGGTCCACATGGCTGCGTTCATGGTCGGTTCCTCGTGTGCGTGATGGGGATAGGGCTCAGCCGCGCACCAGGCGGTCGCCGGCCTGGGCCATGCGCTCAGCGGCGCCGTAGAGCTTCATCTGGATCTCGAAGTCGCGGCTGGTGGCCATGGTGGCCACCATCTCCTCGACGGCCGAGACGTTGCTGCCTTCCAGGTAGCCGGCCTTGACCTGCACGGTCTCGTCCAGGGGCAGGGCGCCGGCCTGCGGGTCGCGCGGCACCAGCAGGCCGGCCTCGTTCTTCACCAGCGCGCCCGGCTCGGGCTTCACCAGCTTCAGGCGATCCACCGGCTGCATCTCGGCCTGGCCCGGCGGCAACACCGACACCGTGCCGTCGGCGCCGATCTGCACGCTCGCCGAGGGCGGCAGCACGATGGGGCCGCCATCGCCCAGCAGCGGGCGGCCGTTCACCGACAGCATGCCCTCGGCGTCGATGGCGATGCCGCCGGCTCGGGTATAGGCCTCGCCGCCCTCATGGCGCACGGCCAGATAGCCCTCGCCGGTGATCGCCACGTCGAGCTCGCGCCCGGTCTGGCGGATCGGCCCCGCGCGTTCGCTGACACCGTTGGCGCTGAGTTCGCTCATGTGGCGCGCGTCGTAGCCATAGCCCGGTGTGCGCATCGCGGTGGCGAAGCTCTTGTCGGCGCGAAAGCCCGGCGTGTCGGCGTTGGCCAGGTTGTTGGCGCGCACCTGCTGCTCGCGCAGCGAGCGCTCGGCGCCACTCATGACGGTGTAGATCAGGGCGTCCATGGCTCAGTCCGCTCAGATCGCTTGCATCAAGGACTGCATGATCTGGTTCTGCGTCTGGAACACCTTGGTGTTGGCCTGGTAGTTGCGCTGCGAGGT
>NZ_MKSS01000058.1:0-22136 GCF_001897365.1 Hydrogenophaga sp. 70-12 | reverse complement strand
GGGTGAAATCGCGACGACGCATGGGATGGCTCTCCAAGGGGTATGAACCAGCGTTTGGGGCCTGGCCGGGCGCGGGAAGTTCCCGCGCGCCCGGCCCGGGTCAGCGCTGCACGCGCACCAGGGCCGACTCGACGCCGTTGACCTGCAGCTGCTCGATCGTCAGGTCGGCCAGGGCCTTCTGGGCGAAGGGGCCCACGCGCACCCGGTACAGGGTGCGGCCGGCGTTCTCGCGCTCGTCCACCGTGGCGGCGATGCCCAGCATGGCCAGGCGCGCGCGCTGGGCCTCGGCCTCGGGCGCGTTGCGGAAGGCGCCGGCCTGCACGAAGTAGGTATAGGGGTCGGCGCCGGGCGCGGGGGCTTCGGCGGGCGCCGCACCGGGCTTGGCCGGCGCGGCCGCCGGGGCCTGCTGCTCCGTGCGCGAGCGGGCCAGGTCGCCCAGCGGGTCGGCCGAGGGCGCGGTGGCGCCGGCGGGCGGCAAGGTGCCGGCGGTGCCCGGCGCGGTGATGGCGCCTTCGCTGCCGGGCGCGGGGGTCGCCGGGGCGGGCATGCCGCCGACGGACCGGTTGGGGTTCCAGCCCTTGTTGCGCTCGGCTTCCTTGGCGTCGTCCTCGGCACTGCGCGACAGGCCGCGGTCGACGAAGGGCACGGGCACGCGGGTCACGTAGACCGCCACGGCCAGCGCCGCGGCCAGGCCGACCAGCAGGCCGACGATGAAGCCCACCAACGTGCCGCCCAGGCTGCTGCGGGACGACTGGGTGGAGGAGGATTTTTTGCTCATGGTGGCTCTTACATCTTCTGCGGCGCGCTCACGCCCAGCACGGCCAGGCCATTGTGCAGCACCTGCCGGGTGGCGGCGACGAGCGCGAGGCGAGCGCGCTTGACCGCTTCATCATCGACCAGGATGCGTTCGGCGTCGTAGTAACTGTGGTAACTCGCGGCAAGCTCGCGCAGGTAGAAGGTGACGTCGTGCGGCGCGAAGTCGCGCGCGGCGGCGCCGAGCATCTCGGGGTACTTGGCGATCTGGCGCATCAGGGCCTGCGCGGCCTGGGTGTCCAGCGGCGACAGGTCGGCACCGGACAGCGTGGCGGCGTCGCCGCCCCAGCCCGCCAGCACCGAGCAGATGCGCGCGTGCGCGTACTGCACGTAGTAGACCGGGTTGTCGTTGTTCTGCTGCACGGCCAGGTCGACGTCGAAGGTGTATTCGGTGTCGGGCTTGCGGCTGAGCAGGAAAAAGCGCACCGCGTCCTTGCTGGTCCATTCGATGAGGTCGCGCAGCGTGACGTAGCTGCCCGCGCGCTTGCTGATCTTCACCTCCTGGCCGCCGCGCACCACGCGCACCATGGTGTGCAGCACGTAGTCGGGGTAGCCGGCGGGGATGCCCACGTCGGCCGCCTGCAGCCCGGCGCGCACGCGCGCGATGGTGCCGTGGTGGTCGGTACCCTGGATGTTGATGACCTTGCTGAAGCCGCGCTCCCACTTGGCGATGTGGTACGCCACGTCGGGCACGAAGTAGGTGTACGAGCCGTCGGACTTGCGCATCACGCGGTCCTTGTCGTCGCCGTAGTCGGTGCTGCGCAGCCACAGCGCGCCGTCCTGCTCGTAGGTCTTGCCGTTGGCGACCAGCCGGTTCACCGCGGCCTCGACGCGCCCGCTGGTGTACAGGCTGGACTCGAGGTAGTAGTGGTCGAACTTGACCGCGAAGGCCTGCAGGTCGAGGTCCTGCTCGTGGCGCAGGTAGGCGACGGCAAACTGGCGGATGCCGTCGAGGTCGTTCACGTCGCCGCTGGCGGTGAAGGCGCGGTCATCGGCCGTCACGGTCCGCTTCGCGAGAAAGTCGTTGGCGATGTCCTGGATGTAGTCGCCGTTGTAGGCCGACTCGGGCCAGCCGGCGTCGCCGGGCTTCACGCCCTGGGCGCGCAGCTGCGTGGACGTGGCCAGGGTGTTGATCTGCACGCCCGCGTCGTTGTAATAGAACTCGCGGTGCACGTCCCAGCCCTGGGTCTGGTACAGGTTGCAGATGGCGTCGCCCAGCGCGGCCTGGCGACCGTGGCCCACGTGCAGCGGGCCGGTGGGGTTGGCCGAGACGAACTCGACCATCAGGCGCTGGCCGTTGGCCGGCTGGCGGCCGAAACCCTCACCCGCCGACAGCACCTCGCGCACCACCTGCTGCTTGGCCTCGGGCTTCAAGCGGATGTTGATGAAGCCCGGGCCGGCGATCTCGATCGCCTCGACCCAGCGCTGATACACCGGCTGGGCCAGCAGGGCCGCGCGCAGCCGCTCGCCCACGGCGCGCGGGTTGAGCTTGAGCGGCTTGGCCAGCTGCATGGCCGCGGTGACGGCGAAATCGCCATGGGCCGCCACCTTGGGCGACTCGAAGGCGGCCTTCTCGCCCGCGCCGGGGCTGAGCGTGTCCAGCTCGTCGCGCAGGGCCGAGAGCAGGTCTTGTTGGATCTGGAGCATCGCGCGATTTTAGGTGGCGGCCCGGGCCGGGCCCGCGGGACCCGCCAGCGGGGCCAAGCGCTCGCGCGCGGCCGCCTTCACCGCGGCCGTGAGCCGCTGGGCCGACGGCGGTTCGTGCGTCCAGTGCTGCCAGTACAGGGCCACATCCACCGTGGCGCCGGGCAGCAGTTCGGTCAGGGCCGGGTGCTTGGGCAGGTGCTGCTCGGGCACCATGCCCCAGCCCATGCCCAGCTCGATGGCGGTTTCGAACGCCTCCACCGCGGGCACGTAGTGGCGCGGGTAGGCCGGCTGGCGCAGGCCGATGTGCTGCTCCAGGAAGGCGTCCTGCAGCGCGTCCTTGCGGTTGAAGATGACGGCCGGCTGGGCCAGCAGCCGGTGCGGCGAGACCGCACCGCGCGGCGTGCGGCAGCGCTGCACCACGGCGGGCGTGGCCACGCAGTGGTAGCGCATCACGCCCAGGGGTTCGGCCACGCATCCGCGCATGGCGTCGGCGCGGGTGGTCACGCAGCCCACCACGTCACCGCGCTTGAGGGCGTCGTGGGTGTGGTCCTGGTCGTCGATCACCACCTCCAGCAGCAGTCGCTGGCGCGCCAGCAGCGGCGCCACGGCGGGCAGGAACCAGCTCGACACCGAGTCGGCGTTGATCGCCACCGACAGGCTCTGCCAGCGCTCGCCCGCGCGCGCCTCGCCCCCCACCAGGCCGGCCAGCAGGTCGGCCTCCATCAGCCGCACCTGCTTCACGTGGCCCAGCAGGGCCTGGCCGGCCGGCGTGGCGCGCACGCGCTTGCCGCGCACCAGCAGCCGCTGGCCGAGCTGGTCTTCCAGCGACTTGATGCGCAGCGACACCGCGGCCAGCGTGAGCTGGAGCGCGCGCGCGGCCGGACCGAAGCCGCCGTGCTCCACCACGGCGGCCAGGGCTTCCAGTGGGCGGGGGTCGAGCATCTTTTAAGTCAAATTTGAGCGATTGGATTTCGAATCAACTGCATTAAACATCAGCCGGCTTTGCGGCACCATGCGCCCCGCTGTCACCCGAACCCGAGACATCCATGACCCTGAGCTTTCCCGTTTTCTCCGCCGGCATGGTGCTGAGCCTGTCGCTGATCATGGCCATCGGCCCGCAGAACGCGCACGTGCTGCGCATGGGCCTGCAGCGCCAGCACCTGTGGCTCACGGTGGCCTTGTGCGCCCTGTCCGACATGGCGCTCATTGCCCTGGGCGTGCTGGGCCTGGCCCAGCTCGGCGGCCTGTCGGACAAGCTGCAGGGCGCGCTGATCGGCGCGGGCGTGCTGTTCCTGGCGGTCTACGGCTGGCAGGCCTTCCAGCGCTTTCGCTCGCCGCTGGCGCGCACGCTGGAGGGCCAGCCGCTGGCGCCGCCGCCCACCACGCGCCGCCAGGCGGTGTTCTCGGCCCTGGCCTTTTCCTGGCTCAACCCACACGCCTGGCTGGACACCGCCGTGCTGATCGGCACCGCTTCGCTGGCCTACGGCCCGGCGAGCGAGGTCTTCGGCCTGGGCGCCGCCACGGGTTCGCTGATCTGGTTCACCGCCCTGGGCGCGGCCGCCTTCTGGGCCGGCCGCCGGCTCAACTCCCTGCACATCTGGCGCGTGCTGGATGGCCTGGTGGCGCTCATGATGTGGGGCACGGCCGCCTGGCTGCTGGCTTCGCTGTTCTGAGCACCATGCCATCGAAGAAACCCGTCACCGTCTTCGGCCCCGACTTCCCCTTCGCCTACGACGACTGGCTGGGCCATCCCGCGGGCCTGGGCGCGCTGCCGCGCGAGCGGCTGGGCAGCGAGGTGGCCATCGTCGGCGCCGGCATGGCCGGCCTGACGGCCGCGCACGAGCTGATGAAGCTGGGCCTCAAGCCCGTGGTGTACGAGGCCTCGCGCCTGGGCGGGCGCTTGCGCTCCCAGGCCTTCGAGGGCGGCCAGGGCGTGGTGGCCGAGCTCGGCGGCATGCGCTTCCCGCGCTCGGGCACGGCCTTCTTCCACTACGTGGACCAACTCGGCCTGGCCACCAAGCCCTTCCCCAACCCGCTCACGCCGGCCGCCGGCTGCACGGTGATCGACCTCGAAGGCCGCACGCACCGCGCGCGCCGCCTGGCCGACCTGCCACCGCTGTTCACCGAGGTGGCCCGGGCCTGGGCCGACGCGCTGGAAGAAGGCGCCGGCTTCACCGGCCTGCAGGACGCCCTGCGCGAGCGCGACGTGCCGCGCCTGAAGGCCCAGTGGGACGCCCTGGTGCCGCGCTGGGACGACCGCACCTTCTACGACTTCGTCGCCCAGTCCGGCGCCTTCCAGCGCCTGTCCTTCCACCACCGCGAGGTCTTCGGCCAGGTGGGCTTCGGCACCGGCGGCTGGGACTCGGACTTCCCCAACTCCATGCTGGAGATCCTGCGCGTGGTGCTCACCGGTTGCGACGAGAACCAGCACCTGGTGGTGGGCGGCGTGCAGCAGGTGCCGCAGGGCCTGTGGCAGCGCGCGCCAGCAGCCCGCGAACTGCGGCACTGGGGGGCCGGCACCTCGCTCGCCCAGCTGCATGGCGGCGCGCCGCGCCCGGGCGTGGCGGCCATCGCGCGCGCGCCGCACGGACAGATCGCCGTCACCGACGTGCTCGGCAATACGCGCCGCTACCCGGCCGTGCTGGTCACCTGCCAGAGCTGGCTGCTCACCACGCAGATCGCGGTGGAGGAGTCGCTGTTCTCGCACAAGCTCTGGATGGCGCTGGACCGCACGCGCTACATGCAATCGTCCAAAACCTTCGTCATGGTGGACCGGCCATTCTGGAACGACCTGCGCGCCGATGGCTGGCCGGTGATGGGCATGACGCTCACCGACCGGCTCACGCGCGGCACCTACCTGTTCGACAACGGCCCCGACAAGCCCGGCGTGATCTGCCTGAGCTACGCCTGGATGAGCGACGCGCTCAAGATGCTGCCGCACCCGACCGCCCGGCGCGTGCAGCTGGCGCTGTCGGCGCTGAAGCAGATCTACCCCGACGTGGACATCGCCAGTCACGTGATCGGCGACCCGATCAGCGTCTCCTGGGAGGCCGACCCCTACTTCCTGGGCGCCTTCAAAGGCGCGCTGCCGGGCCACTACCGCTACAACCACCGCATGGTTGGCCACTTCATGCAGGAGGCCCTGCCCGAGGCCGAGCGCGGCCTCTTCCTGGCCGGCGACGACGTGTCCTTCACGCCGGCCTGGGTGGAGGGCGCCGTGCAGACCGCGCTGAACGCGGTGGCGGGCATGGTGCGCCACCTGGGCGGCGCCAGCCACGCCGACAACCCCGGGCCCTGCGAGGCCTGGCCGGGCATCGGGCCGGTGGCGCTGGGGGACTGAGGCGATGGGGCCGCTGCGCCTGGCGCTCTGGCAGACGCCGCACCCCCGCGACAGCGGCGAAGCGCTCCAGCGGCTCGACGCCACCGCGCGCGAGGCCGCCGCCCAGGGCGCGCACTGGCTCATCACGCCCGAGATGTTCCTCACCGGCTACCTGATCGATCCCGCGCGCCTGTCCGCGCTCGCCGAGCCGGCCGACGGCCCGCTGCTGCGGGCGGTGCGCGACCTGGCGCGGCGCCATGGCCTGGGCATCGTCACCGGCTGGCCCGAGGCGAGCGGCGCGGCCCGGCCCTTCAACAGCGCCGCTGCGATCGACGGCACCGGCGCGCTGCTCGCGGTGCACCGCAAGATCCACCTGTTCGGCGACGGCGACGCCCTGCGCTTCACGCCCGGCGGCGCTCCGCCCGCGGGGTTCGACTGGCGCGGCTGGCGCCTGGGCCTGCTGATCTGCTTCGACGTGGAGCACGACGAACCGCTGCGCCAGCTCGCCGCCGCGGGCGCGCACGCGGCGCTGGTGCCCACGGCCAACATGGTCGGCTACGACGCGGTGCAGCAAACCCGCCTGCCCGAGGCGGCCCGGCGCTTCGGCCTGGCGATCGCGTACGCGAACGCCTGCGGGCGGGAAGATGAGACGCGCTACAACGGGTGGTCGTGCGTGTGCACGGGCTCGGGGGAACGCCTGGGCAGGGCCGGACGCGGCGAAGCCCTGCTGCCCGCCGCGCTCAGCGCCCCGTCCAGTACTCCCCCCGCCCGTACTCGTGCTTGAGGTAGTCGATCCACAGCCGCACGCGCAGCGCCAGGTGCTTGCGCTGCGGGAACAGCGCGTAAATGCCGTTGGGCGGCGCGGCGAAGTCGTCGAGCACGCGCACCAGGCGGCCCGCCGCCACGTCGGCCTCCACCTCCCAGGTGCTGCGCCAGGCGATGCCCTGGCCCGCCAGGCACCACTCGTGCAGCACCTGGCCGTCGCTGCAGTCCATGGGGCCGCCGGGGCGCAGGTAGTGGATCTCGCGCCCGTCCCCGCCGCCCTCGGCCGGCTGTGAGAAGGCCCAGCCGCGCGTCTGCGAGGCGTCGCTGGACAGGGTGAGGCAGTCGTGCCGCGCCAGGTCGGCCGGCGTGTCGGGCGTGCCGCGCCGCTGCAGGTAGGCCGGCGCGGCCACGCAGAGGCGGCGGTTGTCGGCCAGGCGCACGCTCACCAGCGACGAGTCCGGCAGATCGCCCACGCGCACCGCACAGTCGTAGCCTTCGCCGGCCACGTCCACCACACGGTCGGACAGGTTGAGCGAGACCGTCACCTCCGGGTGCAGATCGCGAAAGCGCGGCACCAGCGGCGCCACGTGGCGCCGGCCGAAGCCCGCCGGCGCGGTGATGCGCAGGTGCCCGCTGGCCTTCACGCCGCCCGCGCTCACGCTCGCCTCGGCGTTCGACAGGTCGGTCAGGAGGCGCTGGCAGTCCTCCAGGAAGGCGCTGCCTTCGTGCGTGAGCGAGATGCGCCGCGTGGTGCGCACCAGCAGCTTCACGCCCAGGCGCGATTCGAGCGCATCGAGCCGGCGGCCAATGATGGCCGGCGCCACCGACTCGGCGCGCGCCGCCGCCGTGAGGCTGCCGCGCGTGGCCACTGAAACGAAGGTTTCGAGCTGCTTGAGCTTGTCCACGGCCCTCAGCCCTTTGCTGTGGTGCGCGACAGGCGCTCCGCGCTCGCCGCGTCGTAGCCCAGGGCGCGCAGCACCTCGGCGCTGTCGGCGCCCAGGCGCGGCGGGCTGCGCACCGGCAGGCGCTGCTCGCCCAGCGTGAAGGGCAGCGGCACGGTCTGCACGGTCTGGCCGGCGCGCTCGCCGTCCGGCAGGGTGATGGGCGCCAGGCCGCCGGTGGCCCGCAGGTGCGGGTCGTCCAGCAGCTCGTGCGGCTTGGCGATGGGCGCGAAGGGCAGGCCGTGGCGCTCGAACAGCTCGGCCAGTTCGGCCGCCGGGCGCTCGGCCACGCGCGCGCGCAGCTCGGGGATGAGCCAGTCGCGCGAGCGGACGCGGTCGTTGTTGGTCCGCAGCCGAGCGTCGTCCCGCCAGTCGGCCCAGCCCATGGCGCTGCAGAAGATGGCCCACTGGGTGTCGCTCACCACCGCCAGGAAGATCTGATCGCCCCCGGCCGCGGTGAACACGTCGTAGATGCCCCAGGGCGAGATGCGCTGCGGCATGGGGTTGGCGGGCGCGCCCGTCACCGCGTACTGCAGCATGTGCTGGGCCACCAGGAAGATGTTGTTCTCGAACAGCGCGCTCTGCACGGCCTGGCCGCGCCCGCTGCGCTCGCGCTCGCGCAGCGCGGCCAGCACGCCGATGGCGCCGAATATGCCGCCCATGATGTCGTTGACACTGCTGCCCGCGCGCAGCGGGTCGCCGGGCCGCCCGGTCATGTAGGCCAGGCCGCCCATCATCTGCACCACCTCGTCGAGCGCGGTGCGGTGGTCGTAGGGCCCGGGCAGGAAGCCCTTGTGGCTGACGTGGATCAGGCGCGGGAAGCGCGCCCTCAGGCTCTCATGGTCCAGACCCAGCTTGCGCATGGTCTCGGGCTTGAAGTTCTCCACCAGCACGTCGGCCGTGGCCACCAGGCGCAGCGCGGCCTCGCGGCCCTCCTCGGTCTGCAGGTCCAGCACCAGGCTCTTCTTGTTGCGGTTGAACAGCGGGAAGAAACCGGCGCCCGAGCCCAGCAGGCGGCGCGTGTTGTCGCCCCCCGGCGGCTCCACCTTGATCACCTCCGCGCCCAGGTCGGCCAGCACCATGCCGCACATGGGGCCCATCACCATGTGCGAGAACTCGGCGACACGGATGCCGGCGAGCGGCAGGGGTGGGGTGGCGGGGGTATCGAGGGTATCGGGGGTGTCGGGGCTCAATCGGGTCTCCTGGGCAAACAGGCGCAGATTACACACAAAAAAGTCATGGATCCATCGCGCGCGAGCGTCTCAATGCACGCCGATGTTTGCAATACAGTGCCTTCCCATGGCCAAACCCCGCGCCGTGCTCTTCGACGCCTACGGCACGCTGTTCGACGTGTACAGCGTGGGCCTGCGCGCGGAGCAGCTGTTCCCCGGCCGGGGGGCGCGCCTGGCCGTGCTGTGGCGCGAACGCCAGCTGGACTACTCGCGCCTGGTCACCATGAGCGGCGACCCGGCCCACTACCGGCCCTTCTGGGAGCTGACCGAGCGCGCGCTGCGCTACGCCATCCAGGCCCTGGTGCCGCAGGCCGCCGAGCGCTGGGACGACTACGCCGAGGCGGCGGCCAGCCTGATGAACCAGTACCGCCACCTCTCGTCCTTCCCCGAGAACCGCGAGGTGCTGCAGGCCCTGCGCGCGCAGGGCGTGACCACGGGCATCCTGTCCAATGGCGACCCGGAGATGCTGGGCATCGCCCTGCGCAGCGCCGGGCTCGACGGCCTGCTCGACCACGTCATCAGCGCCGACGCGGCGCGCGCCTACAAGGTCTCGCCCACCCTCTACGCCCTGGGCGAGCAGGCCACCGGCCTGCCGCGCGGGCAGATCGTCTTCGTGAGCAGCAACGCCTGGGACGCGCTGGGCGCCACCTGGTTCGGCTACCAGACCCTCTGGGTGAACCGCGCCAACCTGCCCTTCGAACAGCTCGACACCCAGCCCACCGCGACCGGCACCCACCTGCGCGCGGTGCTCGACTTCTTCTGACACCCGCCCTTTCGCTTTTTTCTTCCGGAGCCCTTGCATGACCCCACGCACCCAGATCCACAGCCTGCAGGTCGACACCGCGCTGTACCAGTTCATCAACGAGGAGGTGCTGCCCGGCACCGGCACCGAACCCGCCGCCTTCTGGCAGGGCTTCGACACCCTGGTGCGCGGCCTGGCGCCCAAGAACGCCGCCCTGCTGGCCGAACGCGACCGCCTGCAGGCCGAGCTGGACACCTGGCACAGCGCCAACCCCGGCCCGGTGCGCGACATGGCGGCCTACCGCAAATTCCTCGAAACCATCGGCTACCTCGTGCCCGACCCCGGCAAGGTGAAGGCGAGCACCAAGAACGTGGACGACGAGCTGGCCGTGCAGGCCGGCCCCCAGCTGGTGGTGCCCATCCTGAACGCGCGCTACGCGCTCAACGCCGCCAACGCGCGCTGGGGCTCGCTGTACGACGCGCTCTACGGCACCGACGTGATCGCCGAGGACGGCGGCTGCGAGAAGGGCACGCGCTACAACCCCAAGCGCGGCGCCAAGGTCATCGAATGGGCGCGCCACGTGCTGGACCGCACCTGCCCGCTGAAGAAGGGCTCACACGTGGGCTCCACGGGCTACCGCGTGAAGGACGGTGAGCTGGTGGTCTCGCTGGCCGGCGGCGGCACCAGCAAGCTCGCCGATCCGAAGCAGTTCGTGGGTTACCAGGGCGACGCCAAGAAGCCGTCGGCGGTCCTGCTGGTGCACAACGGCCTGCACCTGGAAATCCAGGTCCGCCCCGACAGCGCCATCGGCAAGACCGACCCCGCGGGCGTGAGCGACCTGGTGGTCGAGGCCGCGCTGTCCACCATCCTCGACCTGGAAGACTCCGTGGCCGCCGTGGACGCCGAGGACAAACTGCTGGCCTATCGCAACTGGCTGGGCATCCTCAAGGGCACGCTGACCGAAACCTTCGACAAGGGCGGCCAGACGCTGACCCGCGGCCTCAACGGCGACCGCGAGTACACGGCGCCCAAGGGCAAGAAGGCGGTGCGCCTGCACGGCCGCTCGCTGCTCTTCGTGCGCAACGTGGGCCACCTCATGACCAACCCCGCCATCCTGTGGGGCCCCGAGGGCAAGGAGATCCCCGAGGGCATCATGGACGCGGTGATCACCACCGCCATCGCGGTGCACGACCTGAAGAAGGACAAGAAGCACCCGCTGCGCAACTCGCGCAAGGGCTCGGTCTACATCGTCAAGCCCAAGATGCACGGCCCGCGCGAAGTGGCCTTCGCCGACGAACTGTTCGGTCGCGTCGAGCAGCTGCTGGGCCTGGCGGCCAGCACGGTCAAGCTGGGCATCATGGACGAGGAGCGCCGCACCTCGGTCAACCTGAAGGCCTGCATCGCCGCCGCGCCCAGCCGCGTGGCCTTTATCAACACCGGCTTCCTCGACCGCACCGGCGACGAAATGCACACCGCCATGCTGGCCGGTCCCATGGTGCGCAAGGGCGACATGAAGGCCAGCGCCTGGATCCAGGCCTATGAGCGCAACAACGTGCTGGTGGGCCTGGCCTGCGGCCTGCGCGGCAAGGCGCAAATCGGCAAGGGCATGTGGGCCATGCCCGACCTCATGAAGGCCATGCTGGAGCAGAAGATCGCCCACCCCAAGGCCGGCGCCAACACCGCCTGGGTGCCCAGCCCCACCGGCGCCACGCTGCACGCCATGCACTACCACCAGGTGCTGGTGAGCGAGGTGCAGAAGGACCTCGAAAAGATCGACGCCGACAAAGAGCGCGACACCCTGCTCACCGGCCTGCTCACCGTGCCCGTGAGCGCCAACCCGAACTGGAGCGCGGCCGAGAAGCAGCAGGAGCTGGACAACAACGCGCAGGGCATCCTGGGCTACGTGGTGCGCTGGGTCGACCAGGGCGTGGGCTGCTCCAAGGTGCCCGACATCAACGACGTGGGCCTGATGGAAGACCGCGCCACGCTGCGCATCAGCAGCCAGCACATCGCCAACTGGCTGCACCACGGCGTGGTCACCGAAAAGCAGGTGCGCGAGACCTTCGAGCGCATGGCCGCCAAGGTGGACAAGCAGAACGCGGGCGACAAGCTCTACCAGCCCATGGCCGGCCGCGCCAAGACCAGCAAGGCCTACCAGGCCGCGCTCGACCTGGTGTTCAAAGGCAAGGAGCAGCCCAGCGGCTACACCGAGCCGCTGCTGCATGCCTGGCGCCTGAAGGTGAAGGCCGCGGCCTGACGGCGGGCACCGCCAGAAGGCGAGAAGGGCGCCGTTGGGGCGCCCTTCTCTTTGGCGGCCCTTGGTGGCCGCACATCAACCGCTTAAATCGTTTTCGCGAGTTCGAACATCACCGCCGTGCCCAGGGACTCGCGGATGTTGCCCCGGCCGACCTTGGCCATGGAGAACTCGCCGAAGCCCGACATGTCGAACGAGGTGTCGTCCGAGGAAATCTCGACGAAGGGCATGTCCATGGCCTCGCGCAGCAGCCCGCGGCGGAACTGCTCGAAGGCCGGGCCCTTGAGCGAGGAGTCGATGACCACGATGCCCGGCATGCGGTGCGCCGCCACCTCGCGGGCCTGGTCGAGGTCGACCACGCTGTCGGCGTTCACGCCGATCTCGCGCAGCGCCTCGCGCACGTCGGCGCGGATCTGCAGCGACGGCGACACCACCAGGGCGTAGATGTTCTGCAGCGTCTTGAAGGCCGAGGACGGGTCTTCGCTGATGTCGATGGCCGACATTCCGTCGATGGCCTGCACCGTGCGCTGAAACATCGCGACGGCGGTGATGCCCTCGGGCGTCACCCGCCGCTGCAGCTCGATGCCGCCGACGGAGGCGGCGATCTGGCGCACCAGCGCCCAGTCGATGTTGTCGAGTTCGGGCGTGCGCGACGAAGGCGACTCCTCGCCATGCACGCGCACCTGCAGCCGCGCGTGCGGCGGCCAGTCGTTCACGTCCACGCGCACGTCGATGCGGCGGCCCAGCGGCAGGGCCCAGTCGACCAGGGCGTTGAAGAAGGCGTGGGTGACGGTGGGGTCGATCAGCACCTCCACCGGCCTGAGCTTGCGCCGCATGTCCACGCCGATCAGCGCGAACTCCTTGCGGCGCTCCTGCAGGCAGGCCTCGGCCAGCTCGGCCAGGTCGAGCCGCTCGTGCGACTGGCGGATGTGCCCCGCGTGGAAGCGCTGCAGCTGCTGCATCACCACCGTGAGCCGCTTGATTCGCTCCAGCGGCACGTTCAGCGCCCACTGCTCCTGCTTGTCGAGGCGGCCCTGCGCCTGGAGCCGGTCGACGCCGCTTTGCAGCGCCTGCAGCGCGTCGCTGATCTGCCCCGCTGCGGAACCGAGCAAGGCCCCGCACTGCTGGGCCAGGGACCAGGGCTCGTCGCCCTGCTGCTGGCCCGCAGTGCCCGCCGCCTCGGGCTGGTTTTTCTTCGGAGTGGCCATGGTTTGTTTCAACACGTCGGTGATCCGCTGGAAGGTGGGACGGGGGCTCCGGGAGCGCCCAGGAAGCCCTCGCATCGGGCCATGTACGAAATTTGCACCATGTTGAAGGGGGTGTACTCCCCCGTGTAGTCGAAAAGCTCGCTTTTCCGTGGAAAGCGGCACGCCGGGCGCCCCCGCGTCGGGGCCATGGGCCGTTTGCCACAATAGCCCTCATGCAGAATCCCGCCCCTTTCCCCGCCGCCCGGCCGCGCCGCCTGCGCCGCGACCCCTTCACGCGCGAGCTGGTGCGCGAGCACCGCCTGCACCCGTCCGACCTGATCTACCCCGTGTTCGTGCTCGACGGCGCGAACCGGCGCGAGGCCGTGGCCTCCATGCCGGGCGTCGAGCGCCTGAGCCTGGACCTGCTGCTGCCCGTGGCCGAGGACTGCGTGAAGCTGGGCATCCCGGCGATGGCGCTGTTCCCGGTGATCGACCCGGCGCTGAAAACGCCCGACGGCCAGGAGGCCACCAACCCCGACGGCCTGGTGCCACGCGTGGTGCGCGCGCTCAAACAGCGCTTTCCCGAACTCGGCGTGATGACCGACGTGGCCCTGGACCCGTACACCAGCCATGGCCAGGACGGCGTGCTCGACGAGGCGAACTACATCATCAACGACGAGACCGTGGCCATCCTGGTGCGCCAGGCGCTGACGCAGGCGGCCGCGGGCGTGGACATCGTGGCGCCCAGCGACATGATGGACGGGCGCATCGGCGCCATCCGCCAGGCGCTGGAGGCCGACGGCCGCATCCACACGCGCATCATGGCCTACAGCGCCAAGTACGCCAGCGCCTTCTACGGTCCGTTCCGCGACGCCGTGGGCTCGGCCACCAACCTGGGCAAGGCCGACAAGAAGGTCTACCAGATGGACCCGGGCAACAGCGACGAGGCCCTGCGCGAGGTGGCGATGGACATCGCCGAGGGCGCCGACATGGTGATGGTCAAGCCCGGCATGCCCTACCTGGACATCGTGCGCCGCGTGAAGGACGGGTTCGCCATGCCGACCTTCGTCTACCAGGTGAGCGGCGAGTACGCCATGCTCAAGGCCGCCGCGCAGAACGGCTGGCTGGACCACGACGCCGTGATGATGGAAAGCCTGCTCGCCTTCAAGCGCGCCGGCGCCGACGGCGTGCTGACCTACTTCGCGCGCGACGCCGCGCGGCTGCTGCGCGGCTGAGGCGGACCGGGCGATGCGGGTCTTTCACGTGCAGCCCGGGTCGGTGAGCGAAACCGCCGGGCTGCCCATGCTGCTGCCCGCGCGCGGCTTCCTCTGGGTGGCCTGCGGCCGACGCGAATTCGAGCTGGAGCACGGCCACGTGCAGGCCGCGCTGCAGGTGATGTGCGGCACCACGCTGGTGGACCTGCACGTGAGCGACCTGCTCAACAACCAGCTGCCCTCGCACTACGACTACACCTCGCAGTACGACATCCTGGTGTTCCGCCGCCTGGCCGCGGGACAGGCCGAGACCGACATGTCGCAGCCCGGCGCGGTGCTCACCGAACCCGTCAAGCGCAGCGGCCCGCCGGTGCTGCGGCGCATCGACACCAGCCCCGTGGGCTTCGCGGTGTTCGACCGCGTGCTGGTGACCGTGCACCCCGCCGGCTGCGGCGTGCTCGACCAGTACTCGGCGCGCCTGCTGGCCAGCGCCGGCGTGGCGCCGCGCGCCGCCGGCGCCGGCCTGCCCACCAGCCCGGCCGACCTGATGCTGCGCATCGTCAACCAGATGGTGGACGGCTACCTGGACCTGCGGCGCGAACTCACGCGCCAGCTCGACCACTGGCAGTCCGAGCTGCTGCAGCCCAAGACGCGCTTCACCAACTGGAATTCGCTGCTGGACGCGCGCATCTCGCTGCACAACCTCGACGAAATCTGCGAGGACCAGCGCAGCGCCATCCAGGACTGGATCGAGGCGCTGGAAGACTGGGAGCCCCTGGACGCCATCGGCGGGCAGCGTGGGCTGGAGCTGCTGAAGGTGCGCAGCCGCGACGTGCTGGAGCACATCGAGCGCGTGGTGCACCACGTGCGCCGGCTGGAGCAGAACGCCGAGACCGCCGTGCAGATGCACTTCTCGGCGCAGAGCAACCGCACCAACGACATCATGCGCACGCTCACCGCGCTGACCGCCGTGTTCCTGCCGCTGAACCTCATCGCCGGCATCTTCGGCATGAACTTCGAGTTCATCCCGTTCGTGCACGAGCGCACGGGCTTCTGGTGGGCCATGGGCTCGATGGCCTTCGTGGCCGTGGCGCTCAGCGTCTATTTCTGGCGCAAGCGCTACCTGCGCTCCTCGGGCCGCTGAGGTTCAGACGTAGGGCTCGGCCAGGCCTTCGTTGGCCATCACGCGCCGCAGCGCCGGGCGCTCCAGCACGCGCCGCAGGTAAGGCCCCAGGTGCGGCCGCTCGCGCGCGGGGCGCACCGGCGAATCGGGCGAGAAGTGCCGCGTCCAGCGGCACAGGGTGAAGGCGTAGGCGTCCAGCAGCGAATGGGCCTCGCCCAGGAACCAGGGGCCGCCGTGGCGCGCCAGCTCGGCGTCGAGCCGGTCGAGCAGCACGCCCACGCGGCGCTTGGCCACGGCCTTCACCTCGGCCTCGCTGGCACCGCCCGCCTCGTTCACCCAGCGGTGCGGGTAGAAGTAGACGATGAGCGTGGCCTGCAGGGTGTTGGTGAGCCACATGAGCCACTTGTAGGCGTGCGCGCGCTCGCGCGTGCCCAGGGCGGGCATCAGCTTCGCCTCGGGGTGCGTGTCGGCGAGGTGCAGGCCGATGGCGGCCGTTTCATAAAGCACCAAGTCGCCGTCCTCCAGCACGGGGATCAGGCCATTGGGGTTGAGCGCGCGGTAGGCGGGCGAATCGAGCGCACCGTGTTCGCGGTCGATGAGCAGGCGCTCGTAGGGCACGCCGAGCTCTTCGAGCAGGATGTGCGGCACCATGGCCGCGGTGCTGGGGTAGAAGTGCAGTCGGATCATCGGGGGCTTGGTTCGGTGAGGCCAAACAGCGCGGCGCCATTGTCCCAGGCGATCTTCTTCGCCACCTCGGGCGGCAGCGTGCCGAGCCAGGCGCGGTAGCCCTGCATCAGGCCGTCGTACTGCAGCCAGCGTTGGTTGACCCAGGTGTCCGAGCCGATGAGGAAGCGGTCGGGGTACTTGAGCAGCAGCGCGCGCCACTCGGGGCAGAGCGTGCCCTCGCCGCAGGTGAGGCCGGGGCGGTAGGACAGCTCACCGTGCAGCCGCGGAAAGCGCGCGAAGAGCGCGTCCACGCGCGCCACGGACGATCCGCCAATGCCCGTGTGCGCCCAGATCAGGCGCGTCTGGCGGCCCTTGGAGGGCGTGTGGCCCATGAGTTTTTCCACCGCCACGTCGTCCACGTGGGCGAGGATGGCCAAGTCCTTCTGATCGGCCAGGGCCATCAGCTGCCTGGCCACCGGGCCATCGGCGTTGGCGCTGTCGTACAGGTGGAATTCGCCCAGGCCGCGGTAGGGGCCGGCAGGCGTGCCGCGCGCGAGCTCGGCGTTCACCATGTCCACGATGCTCGGGTCGCGGAACCAGTTGTTGTAGTCGGCGCGGTCTCGGTAGAGCCGCACGAAGGGCACCACGGCCACGCCAGCGGCCCGCGCGTGCTCGCCCGCCTGGGCCAGGGCGCGCGTGCCGTCGTTGGGGCGCGAATTGGCCAGGATGGCGCGCACCCCGTTGCGCTGCAGGCGGTCCAGCACATCGACCAGGGGGTGCGGGCACTCGGTCGCGGGCGCGGCGGCGTGCCCGCAGGCCTCGACGTTGTAGTGCAGGTGGGCGTCGAACAGGGGGCCGCGGTACTGCGCGGCGGCGCTGCCGACCACCCCCGCCAGCACAAGCCCCAGCCAGCGGCGCCGCGGAACCGGCTGGGCCGAGCCGCGGGTGCCGCCCCCTCGAGGGGCGACGCGCGACGCGCGGCGGGGCTGCGCCATGTCAGCCCAGGTGCTGGGCGAAGAAGGCCAGCGTGCGCTCGCGCGCCAGCGTGGCGGCCGCTTCGTTGTACGAGCCACGCTGGTCGCAGTTGAAGCCGTGGTTGGCGTGGTAGACGTGTACGGTGGCGCCGGGCTGGGCCTTCTTGAAGGCCTCCACGGTGTCGAGCGGGATCCAGTGGTCCTGGTCGCCGAAGTGCGCCATCACGGGCACCTGGGGCTTTCGCGCGGCCTCCTCGGGCGTGGTCATGCCGCCGCCGTAATAGGGCGCCGCCGCGCTCAGGCCCTTGAGCGTGCAGGCCGCGCGCCACGTCAGCAGGCCGCCCCAGCAGTAGCCCACGATGCCGACCTTGCCGGCCTGCGCGGCGTGGTCGATCGCGGCCTGGATGTCCGGCATCACGCCGGGCGCGGGCAGCGCCTCCACGGCGGCCTTCAGGCCCATGCCCTCCTTCATGTCGGCCTCGGTGTAGCCGATCTCCAGATCGCCCTTGCCGATGCGCGAGAAGGTGCTGGGCGCCACGGCGAAGTAGCCCGCCGCGGCGTAGCGGTCGGCCACCGAGCGGATGTGCGAGTTGACGCCGAAGATTTCCTGCAGCACCACGACACCGCCCTTGGCCGGGCCGGCGGGGCGGGCGATGTAGGCGGGAAAGGCATGGCCGTCGGCGGCCTTGAGGGTGATGGTTTCGCTCATGCGCTGGCTCCTTGTGGGTGTGGAATGGACCGATGATCAGGCCTGCAGGCGGCGTTCGACGAAGTCGAGCCGGTCCTGGCCCCAGTAGACCTCACCATCGATGACGTAGGCCGGCGCGCCGAAGACACCCGCGTCGATGGCGGCCTGGGTGTGGGCGTCGGCCAGGGCCCGGCCTTCTTCGGCCTGCGATTGTGCGAGCCGCGCGGCGTCCAGGCCAGATTCGTGCAGCAGAACGGCCAGGGTGTCGGCGTCGGCGATGTCGCGCTCCTGCACCCACACGGCCGCGAGCACCGCGCCCGCCAGCCGCAGCGCGGCCTCGGTGCCGTCGCGCTCGGCCACCACGCTGATCAGCCGGCACGAGGCGTCGCCCGACACCGGGAAATGCTTCGGGTGCAGGTTGAGCGGCAGCCCGAGCCACTCGCTCCAGCGGCGCAGTTCCACCAGGCGGTAGGCCTGGCGCTGCGGCGCGCGCTTGCCCAGCGGCAAGCCACCCGACAGCGGAAAGATCTTGCCCAGGTCCATGGGCCGCACGCGCACCTCGGCGCCGGCGGCGCTGGCCAGGCGCACGAAGCGTTCGTGTCCCAGGTAGGCCCAGGGGCTCATGGTGGCGAAGTAGTAGTCGACCGTGCGACGCATGCCGTCTCCGTTTGGCTGTTGTAATGGACCTCGTTCGAGGACGAAGCTGTCCTTGTACGGCAAGCGCAATGGCTGTTGCAGGAGATCGGGAATGGGCGACAAGGTATTGCTGGTCACGGGCGGTTCGCGCGGCATCGGCGCGGCCACCTGCCGGCTGGCCGCGAAAGCGGGTTGGGCCGTGGCGGTGAACTATGCGGCGAACCCGCTCGCGGCCGACGAGGTGGTGCGCGCCATCCGCGCCGACGGCGGGCGCGCCATGGCCGTGCAGGCCGACGTGGCGGACGAGGCCCAGGTGCTGCGCCTGTTCGAGCAGGTCGACACCCAACTCGGCCGCCTCGGCGGCCTGGTGAACAACGCCGGCGTGGTGGACCGGCGCGCGCGCCTCGACGACATGGACATGGTGCGCTGGCGGCGCATGTTCGACATCAACGTCATCGGCAGCCTGCTCTGCGCCCGCGAGGCCGTGCGCCGCATGAGCCCCCGGCACGGCGGCTCGGGCGGCGCCATCGTCAACCTGTCCAGCGCGGCCGCGCGCCTGGGCTCGCCGGGTGAGTACGTGGACTACGCGGCGTCCAAAGGCGCCATCGACAGCTTCACCGTGGGCCTGGCCAAGGAGGTCGCGGCCGAGAACATCCGCGTCAACGCGGTGCGCCCGGGCCTGATCGACACCGACATCCACGCCAGCGGCGGCCGGCCCGACCGCCTGCGCGAGCTCGCCCCGCAGGTGCCCATGCAGCGCGGCGGCCAGGTCGACGAGGTGGCCAGCCTGATCGTCTGGCTGCTGTCCGACGCCGCGAGCTACACCACCATGAGCCTGATCGACGTGTCCGGAGCCCGGTAATGGACGACCCCCACGCTCCGCCGTTGCACGGGTCGCCGCCCCCCGAGGGGGCGCGTTCGGCCTTGGGGCGGCCCGGCGGCCGAACCCCCATCAAGCTGTACTGGGAAGACCTGAGCGTCGGCGAGACGCGCGACCTGGGCAGCCTCTCGCCCACGGCCGAGGAGATCGTGGCCTTCGCCAGCCAGTGGGACCCGCAGCCCTTCCACCTGGACCCCGAGGCCGCCAAAGACTCGGTCTTCGGCGCCCTGTGCGCCAGCGGCTGGCACACCTGCGCCATGGCCATGCGGCTCATGGTCACCAACTTCCTGCACGAGACCTCCAGCCTGGGCTCGCCGGGCCTGGACAGCCTGAAGTGGCTCAAGCCGGTGTTCCCCGGCGACACGCTCACGCTCAAGCACACCATCACCGAGAAACGCGTGATGGGCAAGCGCCCCGACGTGGGCCTGGTGCGCACCGTCTGGGAAATGGTCAACCAGCACGGCGAGCCGGTGCTGCGCATGGAGGGCTACGGCATGTTCCGGCTGAGGCACCCTGCCCAAACGGCCTGAAGGCGGCCACAATGCGGCGCGTTCATCCGCCGCCGCCATGGACTTCAAACCCCTCATCACCCTGCTGGCCATCGTCAACCCGCTGGCCATCGTGCCGTTCTTCATCCACTACACGCAGGGCTTCAGCCGCCAGCAGCGCCAGCGCACGGTGATGATCTCGGCCTTCAGCGCCTTCGCCGTGATCGCCACCTGCGCGCTGGTGGGCCTGCAGATCCTGGCGTTCTTCTCGATCTCGCTGGCCAGCTTCCAGGTCGGCGGCGGCATGCTGCTGCTGACCTCGGCGCTGTCCATGCTGAGCGCGCGCCCGGCCGAGGCCAAGACCACCGACCAGGACCTCAGCGCCGACTCCCCGCGCACCAGCATCGCCGTGGTGCCACTGACCATTCCGCTGCTCACCGGTCCGGCCACCATGTCCACCGTGGTGATCTACGCCGACCAGGCCAAGACCTTCTTCCAGCACGCCATGCTGGTGGGCTACGGCGTGGTCATCGCCCTGGCCACGGCGGTCTGCTTCGCGCTGGCCGAGCCCATCGCGCGCGGCCTGGGCCAGACCGGCATCAACGTGATGACACGCCTGATGGGCCTGATCCTCGCGGCCCTGTCGGTGGAGGTGATGGCGGCGGGGCTGGTGAAGCTGTTTCCCGCGCTGGGGGGCTAGCCCAGCGCGAGGGATTGGCGGCTCACTTCAGCTTCTGCGTCTCCGCGCGGAACTCCGCCAGCACCGCGCGCGCGTTCTTGAGGCCACGCGCCTCGGCCGCCGCCACCCACTTGTCTTCCAGCTGGGCCTGCTTGGCCTTCACGTCGTTGACGAAGGCCTCGTTGGCCATCTGGCGCTGCACGCCGGTGGTCTTCTGGATGTCGCGGGAGGCGGCGTCGGTGCGGTCCCAGCCGGCGGCGAACAGGCGCGCGGCGTATTCCCCCGAGACCTTGGTGATCGCCGCCTTCTCTTCCGGCTTGAGCGAATCGAACTTGGCCTGGTTCATCATGAACACGAAGCTGGTGTTGTAGAGCCCGCCCGGGAAGGTGGTGGCGTACCTCACCATGCCCAGGCGCATGGACTGCAGCGACTCGTCGGGGAAGAAGGTGCCGTCCATCACGCCGGTGGACAGCAGCTCGAAGGAATCGGTGGCGGGCTTGAGCGTGGTGTTCCAGCCCATGAGCTTGGACAGCTCATTGATGTTGCCTCCGCCGATGCGGAACTTGAGCTTGGCGGCCTCGGCCGCGCTGGTCACGGGCTGCTTGACCGTGAAGATGATGCCCGGGCCGTGCGTGAACACCGCCAGGGTCTTCACGCCACGGTGCTCGCCCAGCGGGGCGAAGTACTTGTCGTAGATGCGCTGGTAGGCCACGCTGGTGGCGGTGGAGGTGTCGCCGAGGAAGGGGAACTCGGCCACCTGCGTGAAGATGAAGCGGCCGGGCGTGTAGCCGTCCACCGTGTACGACACGTCGGCCAGGCCGTCGCGCACCGCGTCGAAGGTGCCGGGCGGCGCGGACACGGCCTTGGGCAGCAGGTGGCACTTCACGCTGCCCTTGGTCTCCTTCTCCACCGCCTCGCACCACTGGTTCTGCGCCATGGTGGCGCCGTGCGCGGGCGGCAGCCAGGTGGAGACGTTGAGCACGGTCTGCGCGAGCGCGCCGCCGCTGGCGGCGAACAGGGCGGCGGCGGCGAACGGGGCGAGGCGGAAGGTCTGGCGGGTCATGTGTCTGTCTCCGTGGTGTCGGCTCAGGCCAGGGCGGCCGGTTGGGTGGGGGAAGGGGTCTGCTGCGCCTGCTGCTCGGCGCGCACGCGCGCCTCGAGCAGGCGGCGGAACTGGATCAGCGCGGCGTCCATGGCCAAGGGCAGCATGGACAGCGTGGGGTTGTGCTGGATGTTGCGGTGCTGCGCGGTGATCATGTCGCGGTCCTCGTTGAAGGCGCCGATCAGGCTGTCGTAGATGCTCTGCGTGACGGCCTGATCGCCTTCGCCCGTGGGGTGGGACTGCTGGAAGAAGTAGTGCGTGGTGGTGGCCGTCTCGGGCGTGAGCGTCTGGCAGGAATGCAGGCGCACCGAGGGGCCGGTCGCATCGGGCGCGCTGCCCGTGGGGCGCCCGCCCGAGTGCATCAGCAAGGTGCCGGGCAGCAGGAATTCGTAGACGAACCAGCGGTCCAGGTTCGTGTCGAAGCGGCGAAAGCGCTGGTAGAAGGGCGGTGCCGGCACGTCGTTCACCAGGCGCGAGACCTTGATGCCCAGCTGCGGCCAATCGGCGTTCGGGCCGGGCACGGGCTCGATGCTGGGGCGCGCCTGGGCGATGCGCGTGGAGCCGCCGAGCGACTTCTCATGCACGTAGCTCAGGTGCGAGAAGTCGAGCAGGTTGTCGCAGATCAGCAGGTAAGGCGTGTCGTAGTGCAGGTAGCCGGGTTGGTTCTGCCAGTCGGGCGAGTCGCAGCTGAAGTTGTCGGGCAGCAGCGCGTCCTCGGCCAGCGCGGGGTCGCCCATCCACACGAAGACCCACTTGTTGCGCAGCACCAGCGGGTAGCGCTTGACC
>NZ_MKSS01000057.1:0-4189 GCF_001897365.1 Hydrogenophaga sp. 70-12 | reverse complement strand
GGCGCCCCACGCTGAGCGTCACCGGCGCCGAGGGCTTTCCCGCGCTCAAGGACGCGGGCAACGTGCTGCGCCCCTACACCGCCTTCAAGCTGAGCCTGCGCCTGCCGCCGCTGGTGGACGCCGCCGCCGCCGTGCAGGAACTCAAGGCCCTGCTGGAAGACAACGCGCCCTACCAGGCCAAGGTCACCTTCGCCGGCGAGGGCGCGGCCAGTGGCTGGAACGCGCCGCCCACCACCGACTGGTTCGAGCGCGCCCTGCAGGACGCCTCGCAGGCGCACTTCGGCGCCGCCTGCGGCACCATCGGCCAGGGCGGCACCATCCCGCTCATGAACCTGCTCAGCCAGGGCTTCCCCACGGCGCAGATGATGGTCTGCGGCGTGCTCGGCCCCAAGAGCAACGCGCACGGGCCCAACGAGTTCCTGCACCTGGACTACGCGCGCCGGCTCACCGCCAGCGTGGCCCAGGTCATCGCTCGCATGCCCTGAAATGGAACACCCCCGCCGCGCTTCGCGCGACCCCCTCCAGGGGGCCATGCCTGCGGCCCGGCACAGCCGGTTCCGCGGCATTCCTCGGTTGCGCACGCCGTGCGCGGCGTGTTTGGCGAACGCCGACGGACGATGAAGAGATGAGCGACACCACGCAAGCCCCGTTCACCGCCCGCGACGGACTCAACCTCGCGCTCTACGACTGGCCCCTGCCTTCGCGCGTGCGCCCGCGCGGCGTGGTGCTCATCGTGCACGGCCTGGGCGAGCACGCCTGGCGCTACAACGACCTGGCGCACCGCCTCAACGAATGGGGCTTCTTCGTGCGCGCCTACGACCAGCGCGGCCACGGCGACTCGGGCGGCGCCCCCGGCGTATTGCCCGACGACGACGCCCTGCTCGACGACCTGCACGAAATGGTGGACGACACGCGGCGCCACATCGCCGAGCCCTGGTCCTGCCCGCTGATCCTGCTCGGCCACAGCATGGGCGGCCTGGTCAGCGCCACCTTCGTGCAGCGCGGCATGGCCCGGGTGGACGCGCTGGTGCTCTCCTCGCCCGCGCTGGACGCCGGGCTCTCGGGCTTCAAGCGCTGGTTGATCGGGCTGATGATGCGGCTGTCGCCCGACACCACCCTGGGCAATGGGCTGGACGCGGAGAAGATCTCGCACGACCCGGCCGTGGTGAAGGCCTACCAGCGCGACCGGCGCGTGCACGACCGCATCAGCGCGCGGCTGGCGCGGTTCATCGACGACAACGGCCCCCTGGTGCGCGCCGCGGCGCCGCGCTGGCCGGTGCCCACGCTGCTGATGTTCGCGGGCGACGACCACCTGGTGGACCCGGCCGGCAGCGTGGCCTTCGCGAACGCCGCGCCGGCCCCCATGGTGGTGGCGCGCCGCTTCGACGGCCTGTACCACGAGATCTTCAACGAGCGCGACAACGCCGCGGTGTTCGACACCCTGCGGCAATGGCTGGACCGCCTGGCGCCCGCGCGGGGCTGAGCGCCCCGCTGGGGCCGGTTCGGTTCTGGCCGGCCCCGGGCGGCGCCGCCTCAGCGCCGCCTCAGCGCCGCATCAGGCCGCCGAGCAGGCCGCCCAGATCGCCCAGGCCACCGCCCCCTGCGGCGCCGCCGCCCAGCAGGCCGCCGAGCGCGTCCAGGGGGTTGCTGCCGGCCTCACCCGCCGCTGGCACGCGGCCCTGCGGCGTGAGCTGGTCGATCAGCCCGGGCAGCACCTGCGCCAGCACCGACGAGGCCTGCTGGCCGTTGCCGCCGAGCAGGCCGCCCAGCGCGCCCATGAGGTCGGGGCCCAGCGCGCCGCCGAGCTGCTCGCCCGACACCGGCTGGTTGGCGCCCGTGCCTACCCAGGACTGCGCGGCCTCGCCCAGGCCGCCGGCCTGCAGCTTGGCCAGCAGGCCTTCGATGCCGCCCGATTGCTGCAGCAGCTGCGCCACCAGCGCCATCACCTGCTGCGCGTCGAAGCCACCGGCGGCGTTCGAGCCGTTGCCTGATCCGCCCAGCATTGCATCCAGAAGTCCCATGTAGTGCTCCAGGGCGCGGAACCGCTCCGCGCGTCAGGCGGCATTGTGGGCGGCCCCCCGCTGGCGGGCAAGCCAGAGCAGGGAGAGGCCCAGCAGCGCCACCGGCAGCAGCGAGCCCAGGTTGAGCCAGGTCCAGCCCTGCGTGGTGACCAGCGCGCCCGAGGCGAAGGAGGTCAGCGCCATGGTGGCGAACACGCCGAAGTTGATGGCGGCCTGGGCGCGGTCCTTTTCCTCCGGCCGCCAGGCCTGCAGCGCCAGCGTGGTGCTGCCGGTGAAGAGGAAGTTCCAGCCCACGCCGAGCAGGAACAGGGCGATGAGGAACTGGTGCAGGTCCACGCCCGAGAGCGCGACGGCGACGCAGGCCAGGTTGAGCGCCACGCCCACGCCCATGATGGGCAGCACGCCGAAGCGGCGGATCAGGTGGCCGGTGAAGAAGCCGGGCGCGAACATGCCGATCACGTGCCACTCCAGCACCAGGGCCACGTCCTCGAAGGGCAGGCCGCAGACCTGCATGGCCAGCGGCGTGGCCGCCATCAGCAGGTTCATCACGCCGTAGCCCAAGGCGGCGCCCAGCGCGGCGACGATGAACACCGGCTGGCGCACGATCTCGCCCAGCGGCCGGCCCTGCGGCGCATCGGCCGCGCGCGCGGGGACGGGGGGAAAGCGCACGAAGGCCATCACCGCCATGGACAGCAGGGCCACCACGGTCAGCGCCAGGTAGGCGCCGGCGAAGGGCGCCTCGGTCAGGCCGCGCGTGCGCGCCGCCAGGTTGGGGCCCAGCACGGCGCCGATCAGGCCGCCCGCCAGCACCAGCGAGACCGCCTTTTCGCGAAAGGCCGGCGCCGCCAGTTCGGCGGCCGCGAAGCGGTAGAGCTGGCCGTTGGCGCTGTAGTAGCCCGCCACCACCGTGCCCAGGATGAGCAGCCCGAACGAGCCCCGGGAGATGGCCCAGGCGCACAGCAGCGCCGACAGCAGGGCCACCAGCAGGCCGAGTTGGAACGAGGCCTGGCGCCCGAAGCGGCGCTGCGCTCGCGCCACCAGCGGCGTGCTCAGGGCACCCCCCACCACGTAGCCCATCACCGGCAGCGTGGCCATCCAGCCCAGCGGCGCCAGCGCCAGGCCCACCAGCCCGTTGATGGTGATGAACACCACGTTGTTGGTGAGGAACAGGCCTTGGGCGGCGGCCAGGAGCCAGAGGTTGCGGTTCATAAGCGAGCGTTTATACAGTCGCGGCCCCCGGCCCCGGTGGCGGCGGGGCCAATGGCCTGACGTGCGGACGACACCTGGGTGACCCGATTGCTATGGAAATGAAAGCGGCCATGACATATGTGTCAAGCCAATGACGGCGGCCGGGCAGGCGTCGCCGCGACGGGCGGTCCTCAAGATGCGGGGGCCGCCTCCGAAGAAGCGGGGGTCGGCACCCGCGCGTGCCGCGTTGTCCCTGATCGGTGTTTCCCATGAACTGGCTGTCCCACATTTCCGTTCGCGCCAAGCTGGCGCTGCTGCTCGCGCTGTGCGCGCTGGGCATCTTCGCCGTGGCCGCGTCGGCCTTCGTCAGCCTGGACCGCGCCGTCGCGGCCAGCCAGCGGCTGGTGCAAACCGAGGTGAGCGCCCTGCGCGCGCTGGGCGAGGTGCGCGCCGACGTGGGCAACATGCGCCGCTTCGAGAAGGACCTGTTCCTCAACCTGGCCGACGAGGCGGCGCTGGAGCGCTACCACCAGGCCTGGACGGCCCAGGTGGCCTCGGGGCTGGCGCGCCTGGCGCAGCTGCGGCCCATGCTGCTGCCGGCGGAGCAGGCGGCGCTGGACCGCATGGCCGCGGGCCTGGGGCAGTACCGCGACGCGGTGAACGCCATCCACACCGGCATCAACCGCGGCGAGATCAACGACCCCTGGCGCGCCAACCAGGCCCTGGAGCCGGCGAAGAACGACGTGCGCGCGGCCGACGAGGCCTTCAATGAGATCAGCGCGGCGGTGAGCGGCCGGGTGGACGGCATGGTGGACGCCCTGGCCCGCCTGCAGCGCCAGGCCATGCGCGCGACCGTGCTGGCCGCGCTGGTGGTGCTGGGGCTGGCCCTGGGACTGGGCTACGTGATCAGCGGGCGCATCACGCGGCCGCTGGACGAAGCGGCGCGCGCCATCGAGCGCGTGGCGGCGGGCGATCTCACC
>NZ_MKSS01000056.1:0-3357 GCF_001897365.1 Hydrogenophaga sp. 70-12 | reverse complement strand
GACAATGCCCCGGGTGGACCGGACGGCTTTTTCTACGCACGCTTCGACAAGGCCCGCGGCGTCTGATCGGGTCCGAGGCCTTCTTCGCCCCCGGCATTGGCTGCTGCTGGCGCTGGCCGTCCTGGCCCTTGCGCTGGCCCGCGCCCAGCCGCCCCAGGTGCAGCAGCTTGCCCTGCAGCGCACCTCCGACGGCTTGTTCCTGAGCGCTCGCTTCGAGCTCAGCCCGCATGGCGCCGTGCAGGACGCCCTGATCAAAGGCGTGCCGTTGTACTTTGTCTGGCAGGCCGACGTGCTGCGCGAACGCTGGTACTGGACCAACAAACGCGTGGCCGGCGCCACCCGCACCCTGCGCCTGGCCTACCAGCCGCTGACCCGCCGCTGGCGCGTCAGCATCTCCACCGAGGCCGGTGGCGGCACCGGCGGCGGCGCCGGCCTGCCCTACGCCCTGCACCAGAACCACGACACCCTGGAGGAGGCACTGGCTGCGGTGGGCCGCGTCTCGCGCTGGCGGCTGGCCGACGCCGCGCAGCTGGAGCCGGGCGCCTCCCACCTGGTGGAGTTCGGCTTCCGCCTCGACCTGAGCCTGCTGCCACGCCCCTTCCAGATCGGCCTGGGCAACCAGGAGGAATGGTCCATGGCGCTGGAGCGCGAGTTGGGCGTGCCCGAGGCCGCCACGCCCGAGCTGCCCGCGCCGGCCGAGCCGCGCGCCACGTCCCCCGCCGCCGAGGCCAAGGCCGGCGGCGAGGCGCCCGCCGCCGAATCCCCGTCCCGCTGAGCCCCGTGCCGCCGCCCCGCACGCCCTCCGTGCCGTGAACACCCTCACCCCGCCCCACTCGCGCAAGCCCGCCGCCACCCGCTGGGCGGTGGTCGCCGGCCTGATCTTCATGACCGGCCTGGGCATGGTGCTGCTGTTCCTGCTCACCCTGGGCACGCGCAACAGCGTCTTCTACGAACGCAACTTCGAGCTGCTGGTCGGCATCAACGTGGCCGCCGCCGTGGGCCTGGGCCTGGTCATCCTGTGGCTGGGCGCGCGGCTGTTCATGCGCCTCAAGCGTGGCAAGTTCGGCAGCCAGCTGCTGGTCAAGCTCGCCGCCATCATCGGCCTGGTGGGCATCCTGCCCGGGCTGCTCATCTACACGGTGTCCTACCAGTTCGTCTCGCGCTCCATCGAAAGCTGGTTCGACGTGCGCGTGGAGTCCGCGCTGGGCGCGGGCCTGAACCTGGGCCGCACCACGCTCGACACACTGGTGGCCGACCTGTCGAACAAGACCCGCCTGGCCGCCGACGGCCTGGCCCGCCAGAGCAACAGCGGCGCCGTGCTCGCGCTCGACCGCGTGCGCGAGCAGCTCGACGCCAGCGACGTGGTGCTGTTCGGCGCCACCGGCCAGCTCCTGGGCAGCTCGGGCAGCTCGCGCTTCGACCTCGCGCCCGAGCGGCCCAGCCCCGCCACCCTGCGCAACGCGCGCGCCAACCGCGTGCTGGCGCAGGTCGAGGGCCTGGAAGAGGGCGAAGGCGGCGACCTGCACGCCGCGCTGGCCGCGGGCCAGGCGCGCATCAAGGTGCTGGCGCTGGTGAACCCGCCCAGCTTCGCCGTCAACGCCGAGCCGCGCTACCTGCAGGTCTCGGCGGCCTTGCCCTCGGCGCTGATCGTGGACGCGCTGGCCGTGCAGGTGGCCAACCGCGAGTACCAGGAGCGCGCGCTGGCGCGCGACGGCCTGCGCCGCATGTACATCGGCACGCTCACGCTGGCGCTGTTCCTGGCCGTGTTCGGCGCGGTGCTGCTGGCGGTGCTGCTGGGCAACCAGCTGATCCGTCCGCTCATCGTGCTGGCCGAGGGCATGCGCGAGGTGGCGGCCGGCAACCTCGCGCCCAAGGCCGCGCTGCCCTCGCGCGACGAGCTCGCGGGCCTCACGCGCACCTTCGCCCTCATGACGCAGGACCTGTCCGACGCGCGCGAAGCGGTGCAGCACAGCATGGAACAGGTGGACGCCGCGCGCGAGAACCTGCAGACCATCCTGGACAACCTCACCGCTGGCGTGCTGGTGTTCGACGAGCGGGGCCGCCTGCTCAGCGCCAACCCCGGCGCGGCGCGCATTCTGCACGCCGCGCTGAACGCGCACATCGGCCAGCCGCTGGACCAGGTGCCCGGCCTGGAGCAGATCGCTGGCGGCGTGCTGCAGCAGTTCGAGCGCTTCCTGGCCGAGGACTCGCCGCACGAGGGCGGCTACTGGCAGGAGTCCTTCGAGCTCAGTGCGAGCGAGGGTTCGCCCTTCGAGCAGGGCATCACCCTCATCGCGCGCGGCGCCCTGCTGCCCGACAACCAGCGCCTGCTGGTTTTCGACGACGTGTCCGAGGTCGTCTCGGCCCAGCGCGCCAAGGCCTGGGGCGAGGTGGCGCGCCGCCTGGCGCACGAGATCAAGAACCCGCTCACGCCCATCCAGCTCTCGGCCGAGCGCCTGGCCATGAAGCTGGACGGCAAGCTGCAGCCCCCCGAACAGGCCCTGCTCGACAAGTCGGTGCGCACCATCGGCGACCAGGTCGAGGCCATGAAGCGCCTCGTCAACGAATTCCGCGACTACGCCCGCCTGCCCGCGGCCCAGCTCGCGCCGCTGGACCTCAACGCCGCCGTGCGCGACATCCTCAGCCTCTACGACAACGCCGCCGTGCCCGTGCGCTGCGAGCTCGCCGACGGCCTGCCCAAGGTGCGCGCCGACGCGCAGCAGGTGCGCCAGATCGTCCACAACCTGGTGCAGAACGCCCAGGACGCCATGGGCGGCATGGCCGGCGCCGAGGTGCTGCTGCGCACCCGCCGCTCGGACAGCGGCCAATGGGTGCGCCTGGTGGTGTCCGACAGCGGGCCCGGTTTTGGCGAGAACATCCTCAAACGCGCCTTCGAGCCCTACGTCACCACCAAGGCCAAGGGCACCGGCCTGGGCCTGGCCGTGGTCAAGAAGATCATGGACGAACACGGCGGCCGCGTGGACTTGTCGAACCGCGTGACGGAAGGGCGCGTCATCGGCGCGCAAGTGTCGTTATCATTCGCAGTTGCAAATTGACAACAGGTACCGAGGGACTCCGCACGCAATGGCAACGATTCTGGTCGTAGACGACGAACTGGGCATACGGGACCTGCTGTCCGAAATCCTCAACGACGAAGGCCACGCCGTCGAACTGGCGGCCAATGCGGCCGAGGCGCGTTCGCTGCGCCAGCAGATGCGGCCCGACCTGGTGCTGCTCGACATCTGGATGCCCGACACCGATGGCGTGACCCTGCTCAAGGAGTGGAGCAGCACCGGCCTGCTGACCATGCCGGTGATCATGATGAGCGGCCACGCCACCATCGACACCGCCGTCGAG
>NZ_MKSS01000055.1:0-4830 GCF_001897365.1 Hydrogenophaga sp. 70-12 | reverse complement strand
CGCGCGCAGCATCTACCGGGACCCGGATTACCTCGACGACCCCATGCTGGTCGACTACCTGCAGCTGTTGTGGCAGCCCCTGCTGGCCGCCGCCAAGCAGCGCGGCGAGGTGGCGCCCGAGCTGGCCGAGCGCCTGGCCTGGGAGCTCATGATCTCGCGCGACCGCAGCGTCAACGCCTTCGCGCTGCCGGGCGGCTACCTGGGTGTCAACCTGGGCCTGCTCGCGGTGACGGAACGGCCGGAGGAATTGGCCTCGGTGCTGGCGCACGAACTCAGCCACGTCTCGCAGCGCCACATCGCGCGGATGATGTCCAACGAGCAGCGCATGGCGCCCTGGATGATCGCCGCCATGGTCCTGGGCGCGCTGGCGGCCGGCTCCAACCCCCAGGCCGCGGGCGCCGCCGTCGCCGGCGGCACGGCCGTGGCCGCGCAGCAGTCGCTCAAGTTCTCGCGCGACATGGAGCGCGAGGCCGACCGCGTGGGCTTCGGCGTGCTCACCGGCGCGGGCTTCGACGGCCAGGGCTTCGTGAGCATGTTCGACAAGCTGGCGCAGGCCTCGCGCCTGAACGACGACGGCGCCTTTCCCTACCTGCGCAGCCACCCGCTCACGGGCGAGCGCATCGCCGACATGCAGTCGCGCCTGCCGTCGGCCGCCGCCGGCGTCGGGCCGCGCGCGGACGCGCCCGTGCGTTCCATGGGGCTGCCGTCGGCCGCGATGCATGCGCTGGCCTCGGCGCGCGCGCGCGTGCTGGCCGAGCGCAACAGCGCGCGCTGGTCGGCCTGGGTGCAGACGGCGCTCGCGCCCACGGCCCGGCCCGGCGAGCTATACGCCGGCGCCCTGGCCGCGCAGCGGCTGGGCCAGCGCGAGCGTGCAACCGAACTGGCCCAGCGCCTGCGCACCGCCGTGGCCGGCAGCGACGCGCGCGGCATGGCCGACGCCCTGATGTTGGAGCTGCTGATGTCGCCGGGCATGCCCGCCAACCCGACGCTGCTGGCCGAGCTGCGCGACGGCGCGCTGGCGTCTGGCTCGCGCGGGCCCTTGCTGCTGGGCGCGCAGGCGGCCATCGCCAGCGGCGAGGCCGGGCGCGCCGCGTCGCGCCTGCAGGTATGGGTGGTGGACCACCCGCGCGATGCGCAGGCCTGGCAGATCCTCGCGCGCGCGCACCAGGCCCAGGGCCACACCCTGCGGGCGGTGCGTGCCGAGGCCGAGGCGCGGGCCGCGCAGTTCGACTGGGACGGCGCGCTGGAGCGTCTGCGGGCCGCCCAGGCCCTGCCGCCCGCGCAGCGCAACGCGGATCCGATCGAGCTGGCCATCGTGGACAGCCGCCGCCGCGACGTGGAAGAGCGTTTGCGCGAAGCGATGCGCGAGGAAGACAAGCGCTGAGCGCGCGCCGCGCTCAGGCCACGGTGTGGTTCAACCCAGGCGCAGGCTGCGCAGGGCGGCGTCCACCACCAGCATGATCACCGAGTAGATGAGCGAGCCCAGCAGGGCCGCCCAGAAGCCGGCGACATAGAAGCCGTCGAGCACGCTGGCCGCCGCCCAGAAGAGCAGGGCGTTGATGACGAACAGGAACAGCCCGAAGGTCACCAGCGTCACCGGCAGCGTCAGGATGACCAGCACCGGGCGCAGCAGCAGGTAGAACAGGCCGATCACCGCGGCGGCGATGAGCGCCGACGGGAAGCTGCGCACCTCCACGCCGTCGTACAGCCAGGCCACCAGCAGCAGCGCGCAGGCCGCCAGCATCCAGCGCAGGATCAGCCGCATGCCCGCCTCAGGCCTGGTCGGCGGCCGCGGCGCGCTGCGCGACGCGGCGGTTGTGCAGGTAGCCCAGCGTGAGCACCACCACGATGGTGAGCGCCACGAAGCCCCAGTAGGCCGCCAGGTGCGTGGGCTCGCCGCCCTTGAACCAGGGCGCCAGCAGCTTCTCGTTGACCACCATCTTGCCGGCGGTGAAGGCCAGCACGCCCGCGCCGATGTACATGATGGCCGGGTACTTCTCAACCAGCTTGAGGATCAGCGTGCTGCCGAACACCACGATGGGGATGCTGATGAGCAGGCCGAGGACCACCAGGTCGAAGGCGCCCTGCGCCGCGCCGGCCACACCCAGCACGTTGTCGATGCCCATCACCGCGTCCGCGATGATGATGGTCTTCATGGCGCCCCAGAAGGTGGTGGCGCCCGGGCCGTGTTCGTCGCCGTCGCCCTCGTCCTCGGCGATCAGCTTGTAGGCGATCCACATCAGCGCGATGCCACCGATGGCCATCAGGCCCGGGATGCGCAGCAGCCACACCACCACCAGCGTCATGGCTGAGCGCACGACGATGGCCCCCACCGTGCCCCAGATGATGGCCTTGCGCTGGTGCTGCTTGGGCAGGTTGCGGGCGGCCAGCGCGATCACGATCGCGTTGTCGCCGGCGAGCACGAGGTCGATGAGGATGATGGCCAGCAGGGCGGACCACCAGGCAGCGGACATGAATTCCATGGTGAAAAGGGGCTCCAGAGGGGACGGGTTCTGAAGGTCTTGCCCGGCGCCACGTGTCCGTGGGCCCAACGCGCCGGGTGCCGCGCAGCGGACACCGTACTGACGACGCGTTGACCGGCGCGGCTTGGCGCCAGAAGGAGCCGCCACGCGCCCGGGAGCTACTCCCCTTCCGCGAAACCCCGGATTGTATGCGGCACGGCCGCGGGTCCGCCAGCCATCCCCCCGGTGGAAATGCGTACGCGGTAACCCTCACGGGGCGTGGCGGTGAGCATGCCTACACTGGTGGGGTGGCGCCCCGGGCGCCGTCTTTTTGGCCGCTGCCGGCCGTCGAAAGCCACACCATGGAATTGCTGTCGAGCCCCCAGTTCTGGCTGGGCCTGGGCCAGATCATCTGGATCAACATCATTCTTTCGGGCGACAACGCGGTGGTGATCGCGCTGGCGGCGCGCGGGCTCGGGCCGCGCCAGCAGAAGCAGGCCATTTTCTGGGGCACCGCCGCCGCCGTGGTGCTGCGCGTGGTGCTGACCGTCGTGGCGGTCAAGCTCATGCAGCTGCCCTGGCTGCAGGTGGTGGGCGGCCTGCTGCTGCTGTGGATCGGCGTGCAGCTGCTCAACGGCGGCGACGACGAACAATCCGAGGGCAAGACCGATGGCGGCCTGCTCGCCGCCATCCGCACCATCCTGGTGGCCGACCTGGTGATGAGCCTGGACAACGTGATCGGCGTCGCCGCCGCGGCCAATGGCAACGTGCCGCTGCTGATCGCCGGCCTGGCCATCGCCATCCCCATCGTGATTTTCGGCAGCACGCTGATGCTCAAGATCATGGGGCGCTTCCCCGTCATCGTGACCCTGGGCGCGGCGCTGATCGGCTGGGTGGGCGCCGAGACCTTGGTCTCGGACAAGGTGATCGAGCCCTGGGTGCCGCACAACTCCCTGGGCTTCTACGCCGCGGCCGCCCTGGGCGCGCTGCTGGTGGTGGTCACGGGCAAGTACCTACAGAACCGCAACAACAAGGCGGCCTGATCGCCCCGGCGGCGCGTGGGGGCGCCGCCCGGCGGCGCGTGGGGGCGCCGTATGATCGCCCTCCCCATGGCCGGCATCCACATCACCGACATCGAGGCGGCCATCAACTGGTGGCGCGAACGCTCGCCCTCGCCCGACAACGTCTCGCTGCCCGCGCCCACGCGCGCGCTGGCCGAGGTCTACGCCCTGATGGTCTTCTTCCGCGAGACCGAGGCCGACGAGCACACCCTGCCGCCCAAGGCACGCGAGGCCTGGCTGGCCTGGTACGCCACCACGCCGGACACGCCCTGCATCGCCATTTGCTCCACCAGCCAGGGCGACGAGGTCTGCAAGGGCTGCGGCCGCCTGTTCGAGGAAGTGCAGCGCTGGACCGAAATGACGCCCGGCCAGAAGCGCGCCACCTGGCGGCGCATCACCATCGAGGGCGACGCCTGGCGCTTCAACCGCTACCGCGAGCGGGCGCTGGACGCGGCCACCTGAGGCCGGCCCGCCCGGCGGCGGCAGCCCACAAGGCGTTCAGGACCGGCGGGCCAGTTCGGCCGCCTTGCCGGTGTAGCTGGCCGGCGTCATGGCCAGCAGCCGTTCCTTCTCGGCGTCGGGAATCTCCAGGCTGCGGATCAGCGCGTGCAGGGCCTCGGCGGTGACGGTTTTGCCGCGTGTCACTTCCTTGAGCTTCTCGTAGGCGCCGGGCACGCCGAAGCGGCGCATCACCGTCTGGATGGGCTCGGCCAGCACCTCCCAGGAGGCGTCGAGGTCGGCGGCCAGCGCCTCCTCGTTCAGCTCGAGCTTGTTCAGGCCCACGCCCAGCGCGTGGTAGGCCAGCACGGCGTAGCCCAGGGCCACCCCCATGTTGCGCAGCACGGTGGAGTCGGTCAGGTCGCGCTGCCAGCGGCTGATGGGCAGTTTCTCGCTCAGGTGGCGCAGCAGCGCGTTGGCCAGGCCCAGGTTGCCCTCGGCGTTCTCGAAGTCGATCGGGTTGACCTTGTGCGGCATGGTCGAGGACCCGATCTCGCCGGCCTTGAGCTTCTGCTTGAAGTAGCCCACGCTGACGTAGCCCCAGATGTCGCGCGCGAGGTCGATCAGGATGGTGTTGGCGCGCGCCACCGCGTCGAACAGCTCGGCCATGTAGTCGTGCGGCTCGATCTGGATGCTGTAGGGCTGGAAGGTGAGGCCCAGGCCCAGGGGCTCGGGCGTCTCCACCACCTTGCGGCTGAAGGCCTCCCAGTCGAAATCGGGCCAGGCCGAGAGGTGGGCGTTGTAGTTGCCCACCGCGCCGTTCATCTTGCCCAGCAGCTTGACCGAGGCGATGCGCTCGCGCGCGCCCG
>NZ_MKSS01000054.1:0-3515 GCF_001897365.1 Hydrogenophaga sp. 70-12 | reverse complement strand
GGCGACCTGGATCACGCCCTCCAGGTCGTGCTCGGCCACCACCTCGTCGGCAACGCCGAGGAAGTCGTTGAAGACCTCGAAGTCGGGGAACAGCGTGGGGTGAACGATGAGCGTGGTGTCGATCCGCTCGGGCGGCGTGGCCGCGAGCAGCTCGAGCTCGCGGTCCAGGTCGTCGAGCAGGCCGTCGACGTGGCGCGCGGTGCTCACCACGATGCGCACCTGGTTCTTCACCCACACGGCGCGCGCGAACGGGCACAGGTTGAGGCCGATGACGGCCTTCTCGATCCAGTGCCGCGTCGCGGCGACGACCTGCTCTTCGGTCACGCCAGGCTCTTGAAGCGCGGGCGCTTGGGCGCGGCGCCCTCTTCGCCCAGGCGCTGCTTCTTGTCGGCCTCGTACTCCTGGTAGTTGCCGTTGAAGAAGAACCACTGGCTGTCGCCTTCGGCGGCCAGGATGTGCGTGCAGATGCGGTCGAGGAACCAGCGGTCGTGGCTCACCACCAGGGCCGAGCCGGCGAACTCCAGCAGCGCCTCTTCCAGCGCGCGCAGGGTTTCCACGTCGAGGTCGTTCGAGGGTTCGTCCAGCAGCAGCACGTTGCCGCCTTCGCTGAGCATCTTGGCCAGGTGCAGCCGGCCGCGCTCGCCGCCCGAGAGGTTCTTCACCAGCTTCTGCTGGTCCCCGCCCGAGAAGTTGAAGCGCCCGCAGTAGGCGCGGCTGGGCATCTGGAACTTGCCCACGGTGATCATGTCCAGGCCACCGGAGATGTCTTCCCAGACGGTCTTGTCGCCGGCCAGGCCGTCGCGGCTCTGGTCAACGGCGGCGATCTTCACGGTCTGGCCGATCTTGACCTCGCCGCTGTCGGGCTGCTCCTTGCCGGTGATGAGCTTGAACAGCGTGGACTTACCGGCGCCGTTGGGGCCGATGATGCCGACGATGGCGCCCGCGGGCACCGAGAAGCTCAGGTTGTCGATCAGCAGGCGGTCGCCGTAGCTCTTGCTCACGCCCTTGAACTCGATGACCTCGTTGCCCAGGCGGTCGGCCACGGGGATGAAGATCTCGTTGGTCTCGTTGCGCTTCTGGTATTCGACGTCGCTCAGTTCCTCGAAGCGGGCCAGGCGCGCCTTGCTCTTGGCCTGGCGGCCCTTGGCGTTGGAGCGCACCCACTTGAGTTCTTCCTTCATGGCCTTGCGGCGCGCGTCCTCGGTGCGCTGTTCCTGCTCGAGGCGGGCTTCCTTCTGCTCCAGCCAGCTGGAGTAGTTGCCCTTGTAGGGAATGCCATGGCCGCGGTCGAGTTCGAGAATCCACTCGGCGGCGTTGTCGAGGAAGTAGCGGTCGTGGGTGATGGCCACCACGGTGCCAGAGAAGCGCTGCAGGAAGTGCTCCAGCCATTCCACCGACTCGGCGTCCAGGTGGTTGGTGGGTTCGTCGAGCAGCAGCATGTCGGGCTTGGACAGCAGCATGCAGCACAGGGCCACGCGGCGCTTCTCGCCCCCCGAGAGCAGGCCGATCTTGGCGTCCCAGGGCGGCAGACGCAGGGCGTCGGCGGCGATCTCGAGCTGGTGCTCGGAGTCGGTGCCGGCGGTGGCGATGATGGCCTCCAGCTGGGCCTGCTCCGCCGCGAGCGCGTCGAAGTCGGCGTTTTCCTCGGCGTAGGCCGCGTACACCTCGTCCAGGCGCTTCTGCGCGGCGCGCACCTCGCCCATGCTGTCTTCCACGGCTTCGCGCACCGTCTGGTCGGGATTGAGCTGAGGCTCCTGCGGCAGGTAGCCGATGCGGATGCCCGGCATCGGGGTCGCTTCGCCTTCGATCTCCTTGTCGAGGCCGGCCATGATCTTGAGCAGCGTGGACTTGCCCGAGCCGTTCAGGCCGAGCACGCCGATCTTGGCGCCCGGGAAAAAGGACAGGGAGATGTCCTTGAGGATCTGTCGCTTGGGCGGCACGATCTTGCCGACCCGGTTCATGGTGAAGACGTACTGAGCCATGGTCTTTCTGTGGGAAATTTGCAGCGCGAGGCATCGCGCGAAACCACGGATTATCGACCCATGCGACAATACGGCCGTTCGGGCACGTCAGTTGGCCCGACACCAGCTGCCTGCTGGGGCGTGCCTCCCGCGCGGACGCCGCCAACTCCCCCTGAAATCCATCGGCCCCGGACTGAGCGGGGCGGCACCCGAGCGGTGCTCCCCGTGTGGCCGATGCCCCAGCGCCCTGGAAGGGCGCAGATTCACATAATGACATTCGAAGAATTGAACCTGGCCCCGGCCATCGTGCAAGCCGTGCACGAGCACGGGTACCACACGCCCACCCCCATCCAGGTGGAGGCCGTCCCCGCCGTGCTGGCGGGCCGCGACCTGCTCGCCGGCGCCCAGACCGGCACCGGCAAGACCGCCGCCTTCACGCTGCCCATGCTGCAGCGCCTCTCCCAGGGCCAGCGCCCGACCAACCGCTTCGGCGGCATCGGCATCCGCGCCCTGGTGCTCACGCCCACGCGCGAACTCGCCGCCCAGGTCGAGGAATCGGTGCGCGTCTACGGCAAGCACGTGAACCTGACCTCCGCCGTGGTGTTCGGCGGCGTGGGCATGAACCCCCAGATCGACGCCATGAAGCGCGGCGTGGACATCCTGGTGGCCACGCCGGGCCGCCTGCTCGACCTGCAGCAGCAGGGCTTCCTCGACCTGTCGGCCGTGCAGATCCTCGTGCTCGACGAGGCCGACCGCATGCTCGACATGGGCTTCATCCACGACGTGAAGAAGGTGCTGGCCCTGCTGCCGCAGAGCAAGCAGAGCCTGCTGTTCTCCGCCACCTTCAGCGACGAAATCCGTGACCTCGCCCAGGGCCTGCTGAAGGACCCGCAGCACATCCAGGTCACGCCGCGCAACACCACGGTGCAGCGCATCACCCAAGTGATCCACCCCGTGGGCCGGGGCAAGAAGAAGTCGCTGCTGGTGCACATCATCCAGTTGCACAACTGGAGCCAGGTGCTGGTCTTCACCCGCACCAAGTTTGGCGCCAACAACGTGGCCGACTACCTCAACAAGAACGGCATCACGGCCATGGCGCTGCACGGCAACAAGAGCCAGGGCGCGCGCACCCAGGCGCTGGCCGGCTTCAAGAGCGGCGAGATCCGTGCCCTGGTGGCCACCGACATCGCCGCGCGCGGCATCGACATCGATGAGCTGCCGCACGTCGTCAACTACGACATCCCCAACATCTGCGAAGACTACGTGCACCGCATCGGCCGCACCGGCCGCGCGGGCCGAGAAGGCCAGGCGGTCAACCTCGTGAGCCTGGACGAAGAAGGCTTCATGATGGAGATCGAGCGCTTCACCAAGCAGCAGATCCCGGTGGAGATGTTCGCCGAGTACATGCCCGAGCCCGGCGAGAAGGCCGAGCCCATCGCCATGGGCCGCCAGACCCTCTGGGGCGGCGCGGGCAAGCCGCCCAGCCGCGACGTGATGGCCGCCGCGGCCAAGGCCGCGCGCCAGGAGATGGTGCAGCGCATCCGCGAGAAGAAG
>NZ_MKSS01000053.1:0-3497 GCF_001897365.1 Hydrogenophaga sp. 70-12 | reverse complement strand
GTCGACCCGAACATGCCCGAGCGCCTGGACGCCGAGTACGTGGCCGAAGATGGCTCCCGGCAGCGCCCCATCATGCTGCACCGCGCCATCGTTGGCAGCCTGGAGCGTTTCATTGGCATCCTGATCGAACAGCACGCCGGCGCGCTGCCCACCTGGCTGGCGCCGGTGCAGGTGGCGGTGCTCAACATCACGGACGCGCAGGCCGATTACTGTCGTGAAATCGCGAAATCACTGCAGAATCAAGGGCTTAGAGTCGAAACAGATCTGCGCAACGAGAAAATAACGTATAAAATACGGGAGCACGCATTGCAAAAGCTGCCTTTCATTGCCGTTGTGGGCGACAAGGAAAAGGCCGCTGGCGCCGTGGCGGTGCGGGCCCGGGGCAACAAAGACCTGGGCGTGATGTCGCTGGAGGCCTTCTCCCAGCTCGTCGCGACATCGGTTTCATCCAAGGCTTGAACGCCCTCGGGCATGGCCCGGTGAAGCCGCCGCATCACCGGGCGCCCATGGTGCGAGCAGCCCCGCGGCCGACAGGCCGCTTTTGATTCACCGGCCCACTTGAAGGAAACGCACCATCGCTACCAACTTTCGCGACCGCCGCCAGCGTGAAGAACGCGCGCACCGCCTGAACCGGGAAATCATGGCCCCCGAGGTTCGCCTCAACGGCCCGAACAACGAGCCCTTGGGCATCGTGAGCTTGCAGGAAGCCCTTCGGATGGCTGGCGAGCTCGACGTCGATCTCGTGGAGATCGCCGCCACCGCGAATCCGCCGGTGTGCCGCCTGATGGATTACGGCAAGTTCAAGTACCAGGAACAGAAGAAGGCGGCCGAAGCGAAAGCCAAGCAGACGGTCATCGAGATCAAGGAAGTCAAGTTCCGCCCGGGTACCGACGACGGCGACTACAACATCAAGATGCGCAACATCCGCCGGTTCCTGGACGACGGCGACAAGTGCAAGATCACGCTGCGCTTCCGTGGCCGCGAGATCACGCACCAGGAACTCGGTCTGGCGCTGCTGAACCGCATCCGCGACGAGTTGGGTGACCTGATCATCGTGGAGCAGTTCCCGAAGCTGGAAGGGCGCCAGATGATCATGATGATCGCGCCGAGCCGCAAGAAGGTGGCGGCGAAGCCCGCGGCCGAAACGGCGGCGCCGGCGGCCAGCCCCACGGCGGCCTGAGACGCCGGGGTTGTTTGAAGAATTGAGCGGGCAGGGTTGGTCCCCTGCCGGCTTGAGGTACCAGCCGCAAGGCCGGTGCCGAAAGGAAGACCCGAAAGGGCCTTACCAGAAGTGGCTCGGGGCCCATCAAGACCGTGGCTGGTTGCCGCGGCGCCTCGCGAGCACAAATCAAAAGGAGCATTTCCATGCCCAAAATGAAGACCAAGAGCAGCGCGAAGAAGCGTTTTCGCGTTCGTCCCGGTGGCACCGTCAAGCGCGGTCAAGCCTTCAAGCGTCACATCCTGACCAAGAAGTCCACCAAGAACAAGCGCCACCTGCGCGGGGCCGTCAACGTCCATGAGACCAACATGGGTCACATGGCGCAGATGCTGCCGTTCGCTGGCCTGTAATCAAGACGAACTAGGAGAAGCATATGCCTCGCGTCAAACGTGGTGTCACGGCTCGCGCCCGCCATAAAAAAGTCCTGGCTCTGGCCAAAGGTTTCCGCGGCCGCCGCGGCAACGTCTTCCGCATCGCCAAACAGGCGGTGATGAAGGCGGGCCAGTACGCCTACCGCGATCGCCGCACCAAGAAGCGCGTGTTCCGCCAGCTGTGGATCGCGCGTATCAACGCCGGTGCGCGCGCTTGCGGCCTGACGTACAGCCAGTTCGCCAACGGTCTGAAGAAGGCCCAGATCGAGATCGACCGCAAGGTCCTCGCCGACCTGGCCGTCAACGACCCGGCGGCTTTTGGCAGCATCGTGGAGCAGGTCAAAGCCAAGCTGGCCACCGCTTGATTCCCGGCCGGGCGCGCAGGCGCCCGCTGCCGTTCTAAGGGGTTGAGGCTTGAGGGGTGACCCGCCGGCTTCAACCCTTTTTTCATTGCATCGGACACGCATCGAATGAACGAGTTGGACAACCTGGCCGAGGCGGCGCGCGCCGAGTTCGCGCAGGCCGCCACGCCGGCCGACCTGGAGAACGCCAAGGCGCGCTACCTGGGCAAGTCGGGCCGCATCACCGAGTTGATGAAGGGCATGGCTGCCCTGTCGGTGGACGAGAAGAAGACCCGCGGTGCTGCGATCAACCTGGCCAAGCAGGCCATCGAGGGCGCGCTGACGCAGCGCCGCCAGGCCCTGGCCGACGCGGAGCTGGACGCCCAGCTCAAGGCCGAGGCCCTGGACGTGAGCCTGCCGGGCCGTCAGCGCGGCGCGGGCGGGCTGCACCCGGTGAGCCTCACGCTGGAGCGCATCGAGGCCATCTTCGGCTCCATGGGTTTCGAGGTGGCCGAGGGGCCCGAGATCGAGTCCGACTGGTTCAACTTCACGGCCCTGAACACCCCCGAGGACCACCCGGCGCGTTCCATGCACGACACCTTCTACGTGGAAGGCGGCTCGGCGAAAGCGCCCAATCTGCTGCGCACGCACACCAGCCCGATGCAGATCCGCCACGCGGTGCAGCACGTCAAGCGCCACCGCGCGGCCCTGGACGCCGGCCAGGGCATGCCCGAGATCCGCGTCATCGCGCCGGGCCGCACCTACCGCGTGGACAGCGACGCCACCCACTCGCCCATGTTCCACCAGTGCGAGGGCCTGTGGATTGGCGAGAACGTGAGCTTCAAGGACCTCAAGGTCGTCTTCACCGATTTCTGCCGCACCTTCTTCGAGAGCGACGACCTGGTGCTGCGCTTTCGCCCCAGCTTCTTTCCGTTCACCGAGCCGAGCGCGGAGATCGACATCCAGTTCCAGAGCGGCCCGCTGGCCGGGCGCTGGCTCGAAGTGGCGGGCTCCGGCCAGGTGCACCCGAACGTGGTGCGCAACATGGGCCTCGACCCCGAGCGCTACATCGGCTTCGCCTTTGGCATGGGCCCCGACCGCCTGACCATGCTGCGCTACGGCGTCAATGACCTGCGCCTGTTCTTCGACGGCGACGTGCGTTTCCTCAGCCAGTTCCGATAAGCGACCACCATGCAATTCCCCGAATCCTGGCTGCGCAGCTTCTGCAACCCGCCGCTGACGAGCCAGCAACTTGCCGACACCCTCACCATGGCCGGGCTCGAGGTCGAAGAGCTGCGCCCGGTGGCGCCGCCGTTCACCCGGGTCGTGGTGGGCGAGATCAAGTCCGCTGCTCAGCACCCCAACGCCGATCGCCTGCGGGTGTGCGAGGTGGACGTGGGGCAGGGCGTGCCGCTCAATATCGTTTGCGGCGCGCCGAACGCCCGCGTGGGCATCAAGGTGCCTTGCGCGCTGGTGGGCGCCGAACTGCCCCCGGGCGAAGACGGCAAGCCCTTCGCCATCAAGCTCGGCAAGCTGCGCGGCGTGGAAAGCCAGGGCATGCTGTGC